>DBFBJF010000293.1:0-7456 GCA_048203265.1 Candidatus Merdiplasma sp. | reverse complement strand
TCCGATGTTCCTTCTGTGCAGAGCTTCTCTGTGCTTCCCTGTTCATCCGGTTCTGTTTTCCATCCAGCGAGGAGAGCAAAAACCACAAGGTCCTCCTCATGCTCTCCCTCTTGACGATCCGGTCCACGAAGCCGTGGCTCTGGAGAAACTCGGCGCTCTGAAATCCTTCCGGCAGTTTCTGTCCGATAGTCTGGCGAATCACCCGGGCCCCCGCGAAACCGATCATAGCGCCCGGTTCCGCCAGGATCACATCCCCCAGCATAGCAAAACTGGCAGTCACGCCTCCCATGGTGGGGTCAGTGAGCACGGACAAATACAGAAGTCCCTCCTGGTGATGGCGCTGCAGCGCCTGTGAGATCTTGGCCATCTGCATCAGGGAGAGAATCCCCTCCTGCATCCTGGCGCCGCCGGAGCAGCAGAATAATACCACCGGAAGTCTCTCCTTTGTGGCCCGCTCCACCATGCGGGTGATCCGCTCTCCCACCACAGTGCCCATGCTTCCCATCATAAATTCAGAGGCCATCACGCCGATGGCCGTGTGGTACCCGCGGATATCCGCCTCCCCGGTCACCACTGCGTCCTCAAGGCCTGTCTTTTCCTGAAGGGTCTGAAGCTTCTCTTCATATCCCGGGAAATCCAGGGGATTGGTCTCGCGGATGTCCTCATCCCAGGGCTGAAAAGTTCCCGGATCCGTCACCATATCGATGCGGATTTTCGGTCCGATGCGGAAATACTTGCCGCATTTGGGGCAAATATACCGGTTCTCCTCCACATCCCTCTGGTAGATCATTTTGCCGCAGCCATCGCATTTACAGAACATACCCTCCGGAACCTCCGGGCGGCTCTGGTCTCTGGATTCCTCCATCTGGCCGGCCGCCATACCGGCGGCCATCTCCTCCTTTACCGGCTTGCGGAAACGCTGTCTGCCAATCATGAACTACACCTCTCTTCCAGCATCCGGTTAATCGAAACCACATCATTGTCTGCAAACCATTTGCTTCCCACCAGGTCATACTGAAAATCCAGGTTGGTGGTGATGCCGTCCAGCACGGTTTCTCCCAGGGCGCTGCGCATCTTACGAATGGCTTCCTGTCTGGTATCCGCATGGACAATCACCTTGGCCAGCATGGAATCATAATAGGGAGAAAGGCGGTAGCCCTGATACAGATAAGAATCTACCCGCACGCCGTTTCCTCCCGGGAAGTTCAGATTCTCCACCGTTCCCAGGCAGGGCAGAAAGCCGTGATCCGGATCCTCCGCGCTGATGCGGCACTCGATGGCATGGCCTCTGGGCACAATGTCCTTCTGCTCCAGCCCCAGCTCCTCACCGGCGCTGATGCGAATCATCGCCTTAATCAGATCGATGCCTGTCACCATCTCCGTCACCGGATGCTCCACCTGTATCCGGGTGTTCATCTCCATAAAATAAAAGTTCTGGTTTTGATCCACCAGAAACTCCACCGTGCCGGCACTGTAATAGCCCGCCGCCCTGGCCGCCCGCACCGCGGTCTCGCCCATGCGGTTTCTCAGCTCATCGCTTAAGACGCTGGCCGGGGTCTCCTCAATCATTTTCTGGTGGCGGCGCTGAATACTGCAGTCCCGCTCCCCCAGATACACCGTGTTTCCCTGGCGGTCCGCCAGAATCTGCACCTCAATGTGTCTGGCCGGGGCCAGATATTTCTCTATATACATCCGGTCATCACCGAAAGCCTGCATCGTCTCGCCCTTTGCCAGACGAAACAGCTCCCCGAACTGATCCGGACTGTTGACCACCCGCATTCCTCTGCCGCCGCCCCCGGCCGCTGCCTTGATGATCACCGGATAGCCGATCTCATCCGCCAGAGCCTTTGCCTGCGCTTCATCGGTCATGGTCTCCCTGGTTCCCGGAATCACCGGAACTCCCGCCTGGATCATCGTCCTGCGGGCCTGGGCTTTATCCCCCATTTTTTCAATGCTCTCCGGGGAAGGACCAATAAAATCGATCCCACATTCCTGACACATTCTGGCAAACCGGGTATTCTCAGAGAGAAAGCCGAAGCCCGGATGAATGGCCTGGGCCCCTGTGACCACCGCCGCGCTGAGCACCTGCTCCGCGTTCAGATAGCTCTCTGAGGGCTTTCCCGGCCCAATGCAGACACACTCATCCGCCAGATGAGCGTGAAGCGCATCCCGGTCCGCCTCGGAGCAGACTGCCACGGAGGCAATCCCCATTTCCCGGCAGGCCCGGATAATCCGCACCGCAATCTCTCCTCTGTTTGCAATCAATATTTTCTGATACATAGATCTCTCCTACTGCACCGCAAAGGTCAGCTCGGCCTCTGTGCACACCTGATCGCCCACATAGGCCACCGCTTTTCCCACGCCGATGGGGCCCTTCACCTTGATCATCTCTACCTCCAGGCGAAGCACATCCCCCGGCACCACCTTCCGGCGAAATCTGGCTTTATTGATGCCGCCGAAGAAAGCCAGCTTCCCCTTATTCTCTTCCAGGGACAGAATCGCCACAGCTCCCACCTGAGCCAGCGCTTCACAGATGAGCACACCTGGCATCACCGGCTCCTGGGGAAAATGGCCCGCAAAATAAGGCTCATTGTAAGTCACTGCCTTGCAGCCCACGGCCCTGTGTCCCGGCTCCAGCTCATCAATCCGGTCCACCAGCAGAAAAGGCGCCCTGTGGGGCAGTATCTCCATAATTTGCTTTGTATCTAACATGTCATTCCTCCGTCCTGCTTTATACAATGCGAAACAGCGGCTGGCCGTACTCCACCATCTGGCCGTTTTCTGCCAGCACCTCTTTTACGGTTCCCGCGTACTCCGCCTTAATCTCATTCATCAGTTTCATGGCCTCCACGATGCCGATCACCTGGCCGACCTGCACCTGGTCGCCCACCTTCACCAGGGGCTCACCGCCCTCCTGGTCCGAGGCATAAAACACGCCCACCATGGGGCTGGTCTGAAGGCTGCCTTCCTGCGCGGTGTCCGCTCCGTCCTTTGAGGCAGGATTTCCATCCTTCCCTCCTGACTTTTCCCGGTCTGCCTGGGCAGCCGGCTCCTGGTGTCCCGCAAAACTTCCGTTTCCAACCGCATCCCCGGCGGATGGTTCGCTCCAAAGCGTCTCACTGCGCTCTCCGGCATCCCCGTCAAATCCGGACTGGCCGGCGCCTCTGGCGGCAAACCGATGGCCCCTTACGCCTCCCCGGCTATGGACCGCCGGTCCCTTCAGCTTCAGGGAAATGTCCTCATCCTCGTAGGCGAAGGAGGCCAGTCCGGCTTCCTTCACCTTATCGATCACCGCAAAAATCTCGTTTAATTCCAGCTTCATCTATCTCGATCCTCTATCTCCATTCTCTCGGGGGCTATTGGAAATTTTTCTGACAGCCCCCAAACTTTATCATACAAATCTGGCTTCGGTCCGTCCTCAGCCCTCAAACTTTTTCACCAGCAGGCTGCCGTTGTGGCCGCCGAATCCCAGAGAGTTGGTGATGGCTGCCCGCACTTCTCTGCGCACTGCCTGGGGCGTATAATTCAAATCCATCTCCTCTTCCGCTTCTCTGAAGCCTGCGGTGGCATGGATAAAGCCCTCCTGGATGGTCTTTACGCAGACGATAAACTCCACCGCTCCGGCAGCGCCCAGCATATGGCCCGTCATGGACTTGGTGGAATTTACATTCAGCTGGTAAGCATCCTGCCCGAAAGCCTTTTTGATGGCTCTGGTCTCATACAGATCATTATGGTGGGTTCCGGTTCCGTGGGCATTGACGTAGGCCACATCGGCGGGCTCCAGTCCGCCCTCCTTCATGGCCAGGGTCATGGCCCGGGCAGCGCCCTCGCCGTCCTCCGCCGGAGAAGTGATGTGGTAGGCGTCACAGGTGGCGCCGTAGCCTCCCACCTCCGCCAGGATCTTAGCGCCTCTCGCCACGGCATGCTCATAGGATTCCAGGATCACCACACCGGCGCCCTCACCCATGACGAAGCCGCTGCGGTCCTTATCGAAGGGCAGCGATCCTCTCAGGGGATCTGTGGCCGTGGACAGCGCAGTCAGGGCACCGAATCCGGCAATGCCAATGGGGCAGATAGCAGCCTCCGTTCCGCCCGCCACACACACATCCATATCGCCGCACTGTATCCCCCGGAACGCCTCACCGATGGAGTGAGTTCCCGTAGCGCAGGCGGTCACCACATTGATGCATTTTCCTTTCAGCCCAAAGTGAATTCCCACATTGCCGGCTGCCATATTGCTGATCATCAGCGGCACCAGAAGGGACGGTACCCTTCCCGGTCCCCGCTCCACCAGCTTGGTGTGGGCTGTCTCCAAAATCTGCAGGCTGCCGATGCCGCAGCCCACGGACACGCCGATCCGGGTCAGATCTTCCTTTTCCAGATCCAGCCCCGCGTCCGCAATGGCCTCCGCGCTGGCTGCCACCGCATACTGGGAAAACAGCTCCATGCGCTTTGCCTCCTTGGGCTCCATGGTGGCCAGCGGATCAAAGTCCTTTACCTGTGCCGCCAGTTTTACTTTATATGCTGAATTGTCAAACCGGTCCAGCAGACCGATTCCCACCTTATTTTCCTTTAAACTGTTCCAAAATGTCTCTACCGTATTTCCGATGGGCGTGATGGCTCCCATTCCGGTTACTACGACTCTCTTCATCAGATTCCCATACCTCCGTCTACCTGTATCACCTGTCCGGTGATATATCCTGCATGCTCCGAGGCCAAAAAGGCCACCGTCTGGGCAATATCCTCCGGGGTGCCCATTCTGCCCAGCGGGATCTGGGCCAGCACGGCATCCTTCACTTTCTGGGGAAGTACCGCAGTCATATCGGTGTCAATATATCCCGGGGCCACCGCATTCACGGTCACTCCCCGGCTGGCAAGCTCTTTTGCCAGGCATTTTGTCATACCGATGAGCCCTGCCTTCGCCGCGCAGTAATTAATCTGCCCCGCGTTCCCTCTCACGCCGGAGATGGAAGAGATGCTGATGATCCGTCCGCTGCGCTTTTTCATCATAATTTTTCCCGCCTGCTTCATACAGAAGAAGGCGCCCTTCAGATTCGTGTCGATCACCGCGTCAAACTCAGCCTCGCTCATGCGCACCGCCAGGTTGTCCCGGGTAATGCCGCCGTTGTTCACCAGAATATCCACTCCGCCGAAGGTTTCCACTGTCTGGGCAAACAGGCGGACGCAGTCCTCCTCCTTTGAGATGTCGGCCTGCAGGGCCAGGGCCCGCCGTCCCATATGTTCAATTTCTTTCACCGTCTGTTCTGCCGCTTCCCGGGAGGCGCTGTAGTTCACCACCACGTCCGCCCCCTGTTCCGCCAGGGTCAGGGCGATGGCTCTGCCAATTCCCCGGCCCGCTCCGGTTACCACTGCCGTCTTTCCTGTCAACATCGATCTAACCTGCCATTTCTATCTTCTTTAATTCTTCCAGTTCCGGTACCTTTTCCACATGGTACGCCTGTACTTCTTTGTCAATCTTCTTCAGGAAATTGGTGAGGGTCTTTCCCGGGCCAATCTCCACAAAGGTGTCCACTCCCTGGGCAATCATATATTCCATGCTCTGCTGCCAGTATACCGGGGAGCAAACCTGACGGCCCAGCAGTTCTCTGATCCGCTCCGGATCCCTCTCCTCTTTTGCCGTCACGTTGGACACAAAGGGAATGGACGGCGCGCTCATCTTTACGCCCTCCAGCCGGTCAAACAGCTGCTTTCCCGCTCCCTCAAGCAGGGGCGAGTGGAAGGGGCCGCTCACTTTCAGCGGCAGTGCTCTGGCAGCTCCCGCAGCCAGCAGCTTTTCAGCTGCCTTCTCCACAGCCTGCCGTTCCCCGGAGATGACTCTCTGTCCCGGGCAGTTATAGTTGGCCACCACCACCTGTCCGGGAATCTCCCGGCAGATCTCCTCCATGGGGATCTCTTTTCTGGTCAAAATCGCCATCATAGCGCCGGCTCCCTCCGGTACAGCCTCCTCCATGTACTTTCCTCTGCTGCACACGATGGGCACCGCATCCTCAAAGGAAAACACGCCTGCAGCAGTGAGGGCGCAGTACTCGCCCAAGCTCAGTCCCGCCGTCATATCAGCCTTCAGCCCCAGCTCTTCCACCGCTTTTAAGATGGCAAAGTTGGCTGTAAACAGGGCCGGCTGGGTGTACATGGTCTGATGCAGCTGCTCTGTATCGTCAAAACAAAGAGACTCGATGGACATGCCCGCTGCCTGGGATGCCGCCTCAAACACATGGCGGCTGGCCGGTATCTGCTCATAGAAATCTCTGGCCATATTCCGGTACTGGGCTCCCTGTCCCGGAAAAATAAACGCTATTTTGCCCATTTCGCGGCCTCCCCACACAGAGCCGTTGCCTCTGCCATAATTTCCTGGAGAATTTCCTGGCAGGTCTGCTCCTTCTTTACCATTCCGGCAATCTGGCCGGACATCATGGATCCCTGATCCACATCGCCGTCAATCACGGCCTTCCGCAGAGACCCTAATGTCAGCAGTTCCAGCTCCTCAAAGCTCTTTCCTTCCTTCTCCATCTCCAGGTACTGCCGGGTCATGCGGTTGCGAAGCTGCCGTACCGGATGGCCTGTGGACCGTCCGGTCACTGCTGTATCAATGTCGCTGGCCTTCAGCACTTTCTTCTTATAATTATCATGGATGGTACATTCCTTTGATACCAGGAACCGGGTTCCCATCTGAACGCCGGAAGCTCCCAGCATCATGGCGGCGGCAAATCCTCTGCCGTCCCCGATACCGCCCGCGGCGATCACCGGGATCTGTACCGCATCTGCCACCTGGGGCACTAGGGCCATGGTGGTCGTCTCACCGATATGGCCGCCGGACTCACAGCCCTCAGCCACCACCGCGTCAGCTCCCGCTCTCTGCATCAGTTTTGCCAGAGCCACAGAAGCCACCACGGGAATCACGGTGATCCCTGCTTCCTTCCACTGCTTCATGTAAGGGCCCGGATTTCCGGCTCCCGTGGTCACCACCGGAACCTTCTCCTCCACCACCAGCTGGGCGATGTCCTGCACGTGGGGGCTCAACAGCATGATATTCACGCCAAAGGGCTTGTCTGTCAGCTCCTTTGTCTTGCGGATCTCATCCCGAACCACCTCCACTGGGGCGTTGGCTGCCGCCACGATCCCCAGGCCTCCTGCATTGGAGACGGCTGACGCCAGGGAGTGCTCTGCCACCCAGGCCATGCCGCCCTGTATAATCGGATATTCAATATGCAACAGTTCTGTCAGCGCGGTTTTCATTTATGCCTCCTCGATTCCTTTGTCCTTCAGATAGTCCATCACTGCCTGCAGGGTTGTGAGCTTCTCCAGATCCTCTGTGGGGATCTCAATATCGTACTCGTCCTCCAGCGCAGTCACCAGTTCAAACAAATCCAGGGAATCCGCATGCAGATCCTCTTTGAAATCTGACTCCGGTCTGATCTCCTCTTTCTCCACATGAAGC
>DBFBJF010000292.1:0-2741 GCA_048203265.1 Candidatus Merdiplasma sp. | reverse complement strand
GTCCGCACCGGTCCCACTACCCCTATGTAAACCTCACCGTCCGTGCGGGCTTGTATATCTTTGTATAACTGAAATTCCTGCATCTGCATCCCTCGCGCTTTCATTCGCCGGTTATATTGCTAAAATATATGAGACCGCACGCTGGAATATGCACCTTTTTTGTTTCGCCACACAAAAAGGCACGCCCCTCTGCATTGCGGTTACAGCGGATACGTGCCCTTTTCTTATTCCGGTTCTGCGCTTGCGGAACACAGAAACCGGAGGAGGTATGCGTTAGTGTTCGTATGACCACGAGATCACATCGTCTTTCGGTTGTCTCCCTTCGGAGCCTTTCCAAACAGGAAGTAAAAATCCTGTTTATCAAAAATATCTGCTTACCCTCAGCAGACATCACCGGAACGGATATGCCAGTTACCGTCCCGTCAGATGTAAAGCCTTATCCGGAGGCTCATCTCTCATACTAAGCAGGTTTCCTGGCTCGCAGATCACAGCTGGATTCCCCCTTCTCACAGTATCGGGTATGCAATGGGTACTTGGAATCTCACTCCCTGCTCACAGTGACCGGATCGCTCAGGTTTTTCACCTGATTCCCTCTCGCCGCCTCGGCGGCTCACTTAATACGGCATATTCACACTAAAGCTACTGTACCAAAAATGTACGGACCTGTCAATCCTATTTTATCCGATCAGCTTTCCCTCCAGCATCCATCTGGTTTTCCTGATATACTCCGGGGTGGTACCGCAGCAGCCTCCAATCACGCCGGCCCCGGCCTCCACCAGCTTTTTCATGCTGCGGGCAAACTCCTCGGGCCCCATGCTGTAGGAAGCGTTTCCCTGTTCGTCTATCAGCGGCAGCCCAGCGTTGGGCTTCGCAATCACCGGAATCTGAGCTGCCGCCTTCATATTTCTGATCACCTGCTCCAGCTGATCCGGCCCCACAGAACAGTTCACTCCCACCGCGCTGGCCCCCATGGCCTGGAGGGTTTCCACCGCCTCCACTCCGTTGCCGCCGTAGAGGGCATTTCCATCCGCCTCCAGGGTCAGGGAACAGAGCACCGGAAGCTCGCAGACTAACGAGGCCGCATCCAGCGCCACCATGGTCTCCTCCACCGACAACATGGTCTCCGCAACGATAAAATCCACTCCGGCCTCCGCCAGGCAGGAGATCTGCTCCCGATAGATCTCAAAAATCTCATCCACCGTGGTCTCCCCTCCCTGGGACACCAGTATCTTGCCTGTGGGAGAGATGTCCCCTCCGATCAGCGCCTTTCCCTCCGCCGCGCGCTGGGACAAATCCACCAGCCTTTTATTGTACTCCTCCACCTCATTTTCCAGCCCGTGGAGGCTCAGTGACGCCCGGTTCGCCCCGAAGGTGGGGGCATAAATCATCTGGGAGCCCGCCTGCACATATTCCCGCTGAAGATCCATCAGCACCTGCCCATGTTCCAAAATCCACTGCTCCGTACATATTCCCCGGGGCATTCCCGCCCGGTACAGGTTAGAACCGGTGGCTCCGTCCAAATACACAATTCCCTGCTCCGCCATTTTTTGAAATTCTTCTCTGGTCATCCTCATCTCTCCAATCACATGCTGTCTTATCTTTCTCTACTTTACCCCAGAGCGGGAAAAGATGCAATCATCAAATTTTTTTAGCACTGCTCCCGCCTGGGAATCTCTATTTTCACGCACGTATGTGTCTTATCACTCTCCAGCTGAACCTGCACATCTTCCTGAAAAAAGTAGCGCAGCCGGTATACCACACTCGGAAGTCCTGTTCCCTTCTTTCCAATCTCAAATGGCTGATACAGTTTTTCTTCCAGCGCCTGAAGTTCTGCTTCCGGAATTCCCACACCGTTATCTTCCACTCCCAATATAATCCGGTTCTTTTGGCAGCTGGCCCATATTCGTATCTGCCCTTCCTGCAAATAGGATCCCACGCCATGTACCAATGCATTTTCCACCAGCGGCTGTAATATAATTGCCGGTATCACCGCTGTTTCACATTCCTGCGGGCACTCTATTAAAAAGGAAATGCGATCCCTAAAGCGTAACTTCTGAATGTCGATATAATGCTGGATATACTGAAATTCCTCCTTCAGAGAAACCTGTTTTCCCACATAATTCAACGTTTCCCGCAAAAACTGTGCCAGCTGTACTGCATAGTCGTGTACTGTTGGGGCCTTTTCAACAATAGCAAGCCCCGAAAGCATGCTGAGACAATTAAACAAAAAATGGGGATTAATCAGCGACTGCATCAAACTGACTTCGGTTTTGGAAAGCATCACCTGCGTTGTCATGCTTTCCTGCAACTCTCTAAGCTGTTTTTGAATTGTCCGGCTCATATGCACAAACGATTCTGACAGTTTCTTTAATTCCAACGATGGAAACACTGTCTCTGTCAGCTGTTCTGTTTTCCCGTAATCACCGTTGGAAATATAGCCTGCGTGCTCGGTCAGTTTTTCAATCGGATAGACAATCCCGCGAATTAACTTTCGAATATCCACGCCAATAATCAGCAGTACAGCCAGAAACGCAAATATGACCATACGTTCAAAATTGTGCCAGTAAGATGAAAAATTTTCCATCTGGCGATACATAATTTCCTGTACATCGGTAATCGTTGTGTCATACTGTGTTACCGTAATTTCGTAGAGATGTTGTGCATTTTGGTATGCAGCAAGCAAATCCTGCGGTGTTTCACTATTTAGAAAAACACGGACAGCATCCACATATGCCTCATTC
>DBFBJF010000291.1:0-3364 GCA_048203265.1 Candidatus Merdiplasma sp. | reverse complement strand
TTTGCGCCGCAAAGCGGCACTTTCCGTTGCAAATCCGTGCGCATCCTGCGAAGCGGCTAAGGAAGTGCTCAGCGCTTCCTTAGCTCTGTAAGGAGCGGGACTGGAGCCTCGAAGAGGCGACGAGTGCGCATGTGGGCGGGGAGGCTGTGAATAGTTACTATTCAGACGATTGCCTGTGTTTTAACAGCTGCAGGATAAAAATGACAAGACAAACGGAAGAACATACGGGGCAATTTGCAGGACAATAAAACGATTTGATTTTTTGGGGGTATCATATGGCTCAGAAACGAGGAAGAAAAACAGTAACTAAGAAAAAGACAGCCGCGGAACAGGAAGTAAAGCTGACCTTGGAAGAGACGGCGGCGGAAACGGCAAACGGGGAAAAAGAAAAAAAGGATATAAAGCCCAGGACAACGAGAAAGAGAACAGCGAAAGCCAGGGACGAAGCGTCCACAGCAGGAAACAAGGGTGTGGAGTCTGCGGCGAAAGATAAGGCCGTGGAGTCTGCGGCGAAAGATAAGGCCATGGAGTCTGCAGCGAAAGATAAGGCCGTGGAGTCTGTGGCAAAAGACAAGGCTGAGGAACCTGCAGCAAAAGATAAGGTTCGGGAAGCGGCTGCAGTGGAGACGCAGCCGGAGGAAAGCAGCCAGAGCCAGCCGGAGGAGACGGTAGTGGAGAACGCCGAAGAATCTCACTATGAGATTTATACGACACCCCGCAGAAGCGTAGCCTTTATCGGTTCAGAATGCTATCCCTTTGTTAAGACCGGAGGACTGGCGGACGTGATGTATGCCCTGCCGAAAGCGCTGGCTAAGCAGAACTGTGATGTGAAGGTTATACTTCCCCGCTATAAATGCATTCCCTGGGAATATCAGGAAAAGATGATTTACCGCGGTGCATTTCAGATGGATCTTTGCGCAGATGGAAGATCTTATTATGTGGGAATTATGGAATACGTATGGGATGGCGTGGTTTATGATTTTATTGACAACGAGGAGTTTTTCAGCGCCGGAAATCCCTATACGAATCTGATTGATGATATTCCGAAATACTGCTATTTTGCCAAGGCGGCTCTGGCGGCGCTGAATTATATGGACTGGATTCCGAATGTGATCCACTGCCATGACTGGCAGGCGGCACTGGTGCCGGTGTATCTGCGGACTTTATTCGAGCAGTCTAAGCTGACCACAGCAAAGACAATTCTGACCATTCATAACCTGCGGTTCCAGGGAGTTTATAATATTCCCACGATCCGCTACTGGTCCGGTCTGCCGGATTATGTGTTTAACAAGGACGCTCTGAAGGAAGGGTATGAGGACGCCAATATGCTGAAGGGCGGACTTACATACTCCAATATGATTACCACTGTAAGCAATACGTACGCCTGGGAAATTCAGACGCCCTATTACGGAGAGGGGCTTGACGCGCATCTGCGGTATCATTCCGGAAAGCTCAGGGGCATTGTAAACGGTATCGATTACGATATCTGGAACACAGCTTCCGATCCCAGGCTGTATGTGAATTACGATATTACCAACGTGCTGGAGAAAAAGAGGGAGAACAAGCGGAAGCTGCAGGAAGAGCTGGGGCTTGTTCCGGATGACCAGAAATTTGTGATCGGCTTGATTTCTAGATTGACGAACCAGAAGGGGCTTGACCTTGTGAATGCCATTCTCCCCCAGGTGATGGATGGGAATACCCAGGTTGTGGTTCTGGGAACGGGAGATCAGGTTTACGAAGATTCCTTCCGGTATTATGAAAATGCTTACAAAGGAAGTGTCTGCTCCAACATCATGTACGATGAGACGCGGGCCCACAAAATATACGCGGGCGCGGATGCGCTGCTGGTGCCTTCCCAGTTTGAGCCATGCGGTCTCACCCAGCTGATCGCCATGCATTACGGGACGATACCCATTGTGCGGGAGACGGGCGGACTGAAGGATACCGTGGAACCCTACAATATGTATTACAACACAGGAAACGGTTTTACTTTTGATAAGTACGATGCGGGACTGCTGTTGGATGCTATCAACCGGGCAAAAACGCTGTATTT
The DNA here is from genome assembly GCA_048203265.1 of Candidatus Merdiplasma sp. Taxonomy (GTDB): domain Bacteria; phylum Bacillota; class Clostridia; order Lachnospirales; family Lachnospiraceae; genus Merdiplasma. The sequence goes on along the minus strand of DBFBJF010000291.1, from coordinate 1,311 downwards.
TACAAACCGCTGGTGCTGGGATGAGATGGTTCAGAGGGATATGTCCAAAAACTTCTCCTGGGACAACTCAGCCAGGCAGTATAAGAATCTGTATCTGGAGCTGGTGCCCTGACTTCCTCCACGGCAATCCGTGTAAATCCTGAGGAGTTTCTAAGAAAGTGCTGATTTAATCAGCGCTTCCTTAGGGGGAAGGATAGAGAGAAAGAAATCATAAGGAGAACGATTTATGAGAATACTGCTGATCCGGCACGGAGATCCGGACTATATAAACGACGCTTTGACTCAGAAAGGACGCCGGGAGGCAAAGCTGCTGGCGGACCGGATGGAGAGGGAAACCATTGATGATTTTTACGTGTCCCCGCTGGGAAGGGCAAGACAGACGGCCTCCTACACACTGGAGCGGCTGGGGAGGACCGCTCAGGTGAAAGACTGGCTTCAGGAGTTTCCGGCAAAGCTGGATGTCAACGATTCCCCCTGGCTGCAGGCAGCCTATCCGGATACCAGGCGCGAGAATGGACGGTATGCGGTCAGGATTGCCTGGGATATGCTTCCTGCTTTTTGGAAGGATGATCCTGCCTATCAGACGCCGGATGGCTGGAGAAATACGGAGGTGGCAAAGCACAGCGACTTGAATGAGGCGTACGACCGGGTGGCTGCCGGGATGGATGAGCTTTTGGCGAAATACGGATATGTCCGGGAGGGGAATCTCTACCGCACCGAAAAGGGCACGGACGCATCCGTCGCCTGTTTCTGTCATTTCGGCGTGACCTGTGTGATTCTCTCCCATCTGTGGCACATATCCCCCTTCGTGCTGTGGCACAGCCTGGCCATGGCGCCCACCTCTGTGACGGAGGTTTTTACCGAGGAGCGGCAGAAGGGAATGGTATCGTTCCGGGCCACCAGGATCGGAGATCTTTCTCATCTGTATGTGGGAAATGAGCCGCCCTCCTTCTCGGCGCGGTTCTGCGAAACCTACGAAAATGAGGAAGAACGGCACTGACAGAACGGAGAGCAGCACTGAAAAACGCCGGTTGACAAAATTTTACCATTGTGTTATGTTAATTCACGATGAAGACAAAGATGTCCGAAAAAGGGGCTCTTTGTCTTTTTTTTGCTTTTGTTACTATTCACAGCCGTTTCAGAATTGACAGCAGGTGCGTCGTGCTTGCGCGTAAGCATCTGTTGTCAATTCTGAAACCAGACTGTGAAGCAGTCACCCCGCCCACATAAGCAGTCTTAGCTCTGTAAGGAGCGGGACTGGAGCCTCGAAGAGGCGACGAGTGCGCATGTGGGCGGGGAGGCTGTGAATAG
>DBFBJF010000290.1:0-3326 GCA_048203265.1 Candidatus Merdiplasma sp. | reverse complement strand
TTTGCGCCGCAAAGCGGCACTTTCCGTTGCAAATCCGTGCGCATCCTGCGAAGCGGCTAAGGAAGTGCTCAGCGCTTCCTTAGCTCTGTAAGGAGCGGGACTGGAGCCTCGAAGAGGCGACGAGTGCGCATGTGGGCGGGGCGGCTGTGAATAGTAACTGACAATGAGATGGAGTGATGGCATGAATGTGGAATCACCGCTGACGGTGCTGAAGGGAATTGGAGAGAAAACGGCAAAGACATTTGCGAAGGCAGGAATTTTCACCCTGGGAGATCTGCTGGCCTATTATCCGAGAGCCTACGATTCCTTCCAGGAACCGGTGGAGCTCTGTGATCTGCGGGACAATCAGGTGGCTGCGGTCTGCGGCACCATCGAGAAATCTCTTTCTGTGCGTTATCTGAAGCAGTATAAGATCGTGACCGGAAAAATCCGGGTGGGGGAACAGCTTCTCCCCGTCACTTGGTTTAATATGCCCTATCTTCGCAGCACGGTTTTGCCGGGATGCCGGTACGTGTTTCGGGGAAGGGTGAAGCAGAAGGGGAAACATTTATTCCTGGAGCAGCCGGGTGTTTATGATCTCTTTCAGTATGCCCAGCTGGTGAAACAGCTGCAGCCCATCTATCCCCTGACTTCCGGCCTGACCTCCCACATGCTGCAGAAAGCCCTGCGGCAGACTTTGGAGGGGCTGGAGCTGACTGAGGACTACCTTCCTTTTTCCATCCGGCAGCGCTATGAGCTGGCGGAATATCATTACGCAGTGGAAAAAATCCATTTCCCGGGCGACCGTCAGGAGATGATGATTGCCAGAAAACGGCTGGTGTTTGACGAATTTTTCCTCTTTATCCTGGCCATTCGCCGTCTGAAGGAGTCCAGAAACAAAACGGTGCACAGCTACCAGCTGAAAGCGGTGAAGGAGACGGAGCGGGTCATCGCCGGACTCCCTTACCAGCTCACCAGTGCCCAGAAAAAGGTGTGGCGTCAGATTGAGTCGGATATGGAAAAGCCCCAGGTGATGGCCAGGCTGGTGCAGGGGGATGTGGGATCGGGAAAAACCATCATTGCTTTCCTGGCGCTGATTATGGCGGCGTGCAACGGGGGGCAGGGGGCGCTGATGGTGCCCACGGAGGTGCTGGCCCGTCAGCACTACGAGGCATTTTGCAGGCTGGCGCAGGAACAGGGCATCTCCTGCCGGGCGGTTCTGCTCACTGGCTCGCTAAAGACAGCGGAGCGCCGGGAGGTTTACCGGCAGATTGAGTCCGGGGAAGCCTCCGTTGTGATCGGAACCCACGCTTTGATTCAGGAGAAGGTGCAGTATCACAGGCTGGTGCTGGTGATCACAGACGAACAGCACCGGTTCGGGGTAAAGCAGAGGGAGGCGCTGGCATACAAGGGGGAGCTTCCCCACACGATTGTGATGAGCGCCACGCCCATTCCCAGAACTCTGGCGGTGATCCTCTATGGGGATCTGGATGTGTCGGTGATTGATGAGCTTCCCGCTAGCAGGCTTCCCATCAAAAACTGTGTGGTAAACACCTCCTTCCGTCCCAAGGCCTACGCTTTCATTGAAAAGGAAGTGAAGCTGGGGCATCAGGCCTACATCATCTGCCCCATGGTGGAGGAGAGCGAGGCCATAGAGGCGGAGAATGTCATCGATTACGCGGAGAATCTGCGCAGCCAGCTCTCCTCCTCGGTCAACGTGGAGTACCTTCACGGAAAAATGAAGCCGGCAGAAAAAAATGAGATTATGGAGCGCTTTGTGCGAAATGAGATCCAGGTCCTGGTCTCCACCACCGTTATCGAGGTGGGAGTGAATGTGCCCAACGCTACGGTGATGATGATCGAAAATTCCGAGCGGTTTGGGCTGGCCCAGCTTCATCAGCTTCGGGGGCGGGTGGGGCGGGGAGAGAGCCAGTCCTACTGCATTATGATGCACACAGCGGACAATGAGGGGATTCGCAAGCGTCTGGATATCCTGAATCATTCCAACGATGGATTTGAAATTGCCAGGAAAGACCTGGAACTGCGGGGACCGGGAGATTTGTTTGGGGTCAGACAGAGCGGGATTATGGATTTCCAGATTGCGGATTTATTTGCGGATGCGTCGGTTATGCAGTCTGCCAATGAGGCGGTGGAGGAAATTTTGGAAAAAGATCCCGGCTTGGCGGCCCCGGAACATGCGAAACTGGAGAAAAAACTGATGTCCTACATGAAGAACGGCATGGAAAAGCTGAACATTTAGCACAAAATTAAGTACAATGGGCAGTTTCGTATTGCAAAGTTTATTTTTTTGGAGTATGATGCACCTTGTAGAAAGTGTGATTTCGTAGTTTTATGAGGATGAAATTCTATGAAGAATGAACTGAAAGGGAGTACGGCTGCGGGAGCGGCCAAAAAAACTGCTGCGGCAGAAAAACCCGTGGAAAAGACAGTTTCTGCAGAACCAGACAAAAAGACAGTGAAGACAACAAAAGAGACAGCGACAGCGGCGGCAGCAGTGAAGGCTCCAGCTAAGGAGAAAGCAGCGGAGAAAACGGTAAAGGCGGAGAAGACAGAGAAGGAAGTTAAGACGACAGCAGCAAAGGCCCCCGCGAAAAAGACCACAGTGAAAGAGACCGTATATCTTCAGTATCTCGGCAAAGAGATTGATAAAGACGACTTGATGAAACAGGTGAAGGAGATCTGGACCAAGGAACAGAAGCGCAAGGTTTCTGATCTGAAGTCCGTGTCCCTGTATCTGAAACCGGAAGAGAACGCTGCCTACTATGTAATCAACGATGAGGTAAGCGGAAAGATCGAGCTGTAAAAGCGAAGCAGAAAGTGCCTCAGAGATTTCTGGGGCACTTTCTTTTGCGATACGCCCGGAGGGCGACCGCCGTGCTTGCACGAGCGGGCATCCGACGGGCAACGGTCATCGAGTGGCAACGCCACGAGATGAGCGAGGTATCGCGGTGATCGGATAGGGAAATCTTCCCCTATCCGATTTGGCTGTTTCTTTCGGCCGATTGAGCGGCTCTTTCTACATTCTGCCGTCTCCGGACATCTGTCTCTCCTGAGCTTCAATCATCTTTTTCACCATATAACCGCCTACAGATCCGTTCTGCTTGGAAGTCAGGTTGCCATTATAACCGTCAGTAAGGGGTACACCCAGCTCGTTTGCTACTTCGAATTTGAAACGATCCAGTGCTCCTTTCGCTTCCGGAACTGCTGCTGTGTTGGATGAACGATTTGCCATAATGAACGCCTCCTTCTTTTGTGTTTGTTTTGCAATTTTTCATTGCACTCCTATTATGTGCAGGGGAAAAAATATTAAACTGGAAGTTTTTGTG
>DBFBJF010000289.1:0-7791 GCA_048203265.1 Candidatus Merdiplasma sp. | reverse complement strand
CTGGGGGAAGATCAGATCCTGACCCAGGTGAAGGATGCGCTGAACCTGGCCAGGGAACACTTCACCACCGACAGCGTGCTGGAGGTACTGTTCCGCATGGCCATCACGGCAGGGAAAAAGATTAAGACGGAGGTGCCCTTCGCCCATGGAAATCCTTCCGTCATTCACCAGGCCCTGGGGGTTCTGAGGGATCAGGGCTATACAGTCCGGGGCAAGAAATGCATGGTGATTGGAAACGGGGAGATGGGAAAGGTGGCCGCTCTGACTCTGCGGGAGGCAGGAGCGGATGTGTGTGTGACGGTCCGCCAGTACCGCAGCGGCGTGGTGCAGATCCCGCTGGGCTGCAGCCGGATCAACTATGGAGAGCGTATGGAGTATCTGCCCCAGTGCGATCTGGTGGTGAGCGCCACCGCCAGTCCCAATTATACACTGCGGCGGGAGCAGTTTGACCAGATCAGCCTGAAACATCCCATGATCCTGATTGATCTGGCGGTTCCAAGGGATATTGAACCGGAGATCGGAGCGCTTCCGGAGATTACCCTTTATGATATGGACAGTTTTCACGGGGAGGAGACGCCCAGAGAGCAGCTGGCGGCGGCCGGGGAGATCGTCCATGCCCAGATGGATGAGTTCTATCAGTGGCTGGATGGGAGAGACATGATTCCCAGGATACAGGAGATTCGGGAGGAAGCGGTGAACGATTTCAACCTGCGGATCGGAAAGATCCTGCGCAACACTCCCATGGAGGATCAGGACCGGACCAAGCTGCTGGACGCGCTGGATTCCGCAGCGGGCAAGGTGGTGAGCAAGCTGATTTTCGGGCTGAGAGACAGCCTGAATCAGGATGCCTTCCGGGAGTGCGTGGCAGGGCTGGAGACCGTCTACGAAAAGCAGAGTGGAACCGGCGGCTGAAACAGCCCGATTTCCGGCGGCATGTAGGTGAACAGGAGAAAACAGAAAAACAGGATCACCATAAGGCTGTTTAGCACAGCTTCCCATCGCTGTACCCGGCAGGAGCGGGTGAAGCGAAGAACCAGATAAAAGGCCGCCAAAACGCTGAGAAAAAAGGTGAGAAGATCCAGAACCATGATATTGGTGCCCAGGACGCTAGTGTAGGTATAAAAGAGCACCGGTATCAGGAAGGTTCCCGCCAGATTTCCCAGGCTGAGGGCGGAGGAGACACAGGGATACCGGGCAGATAAGATGTGTTTGATGGGAAAAGAACAGAGCAGCATAGGGAAAAACAGCAGTTTCATGTGCTCCCAGGTGGACTCGTTTACCGGGACAAAGAAACCTGCCACCACCCAATTCTCGGTCCAGCCATAGACGAAGTGAAACAGTGTGCCCATCACCAGGGTCGCCAGAAACCCGGCAAGAAGCGTTTTTTTCAGCAGATCCATAAGATACCTCCTGCATCTTTTAACTTTAACATCAGTTTATGCAACTGAGGAAAGAAAAATGAGCCATGGCAAGAGATCACGTTCTGTGCCATGGCTTTTTTGACAAAACTTCCGGGTTTGCACCGGAAAACCATAACTGCCCGGGATCCCGGGACGCTGGAACATTTTTCCTTAGACTACCCGGGACAGGTTCTGCCCCTTCATTGGATTTGAATGACCGGGACAGTATGGAGCAGGCGGTGAGAGAGGCAAAAAGCCGCTTCGGAACCATCGATGTGCGGGTAAACAATGCGGGATGCGGCTACCTGGCTGCTGTGGAGGAGAGCAATCCGAAGGAAGTGGAGGCGCTCTTTCAGACAAATTTTTTCGGCCCGGCCCGGCTGATGCAGCTGGTACTTCCGCAAATGCGGGAAAAGCGCAGTGGGATGATTGTGAATGTTACCTCCATCGGAGCGGTGAGAGGAGCCTTGGGGAATGGATATTATTCCGCGGCGAAAGGAGCCCTGGAGCTTCTGACAGAGGCCATGGCAAAGGAAACGGAACATCTGGGAATCCGTGCTATGCTGGTGGAACCGGGAGCCTTCCGCACGGGATTTTACGGAGAGAGGCTGAAGGGCAGCAGCCTGCGGATTGCGGATTACGATGTGTTGGCGGACCGCTATCGGAAAGACCGGATGACCAACGCCGGAAACCAGCCGGGTGACCCGGACAGAGGCGGCGAGATCATTGTGGAGAAGCGTGAGCGAGCAGGCGGATTTTCCGGAGGAATAAGTATGAGCGTGCAGGGAGCGCGCGGCGAGAAAGTAAAGAACAAAGTATTCAATCTGCGATGGCTAATTTTTCCCGGATGTGTTATGATAGACGCAAAGCATTTGCATTTCTGACACTTCATATCTGTGCGGGAAACCGCGTCAAAGATTCTGGAAAAAAACAGAGCGGAGGCCATGAGAATGAGTATTTATGAATATGATGAAGCGCGCCATATCCGGCAGGAGCGGGAAGATGCCTGGGAGGATGGAAAGCAGGCTGGACTTCTTGCAGGAAAACAGGCTGGAAAAGAGATCAAGCTGAGAGAGCAGGTAGAAATAAAGCTGACGAAAGGGAAAAGTATTTCTGAGATTGCGGAGGCCTTGGAGGAGAGCGAAGATAAAATCCGGGCACTGGTAAAGGAACTGGAGGCAAAGGAGCATACCAGCAGCAGATAAAGGGAAGAGACCGAAAAACGGAAGAAATCCACAAAATTTAGAGGATTTTCTTCCGCTTTTTTAGACGGAACGAGGGTATCGCGTCATCCTTTCCCGTTTACCCTTCCTGACGGTTCCGGACTATATCCGGAATACAGGATGAAGGTGATAGCAGAGGACTGCTGTGTGGACTATTCCTGGGAGGGAAGTTCCAGGGTATTTCTTGCCAGCTCCAGGTTCATGGCATCCGGGCTGGATGATCGGTGCTGGTAACACCCTCGGAACCGCCGTTGTGCCACCACATGAAGGCGTCCTCATTTTCTGCGGAACAGCTTCTTCCACAGAAAAGTATTATGAAACAGAGCCCTTTCTTCTCTCCGCCAGTTTTTTCGCCACAGTGGGATAACGGGTCAGATCCATATGGGGAAAGACGGAGGCGGCTCTCATCAGCTCAAGAAAATTTTCCACTGCTCCAAACTGGACATACTGCATCAGGTCAAGAATGCGGGGAATCCGATCCAGAATGCTGCGGTCCAGCAGGAGGCGGCGGGCGCCTGCCAGGGAAGCATTTCCAAGGGAGATAATCTGATCCCGTTCCATATCGGGATACAGGCCGATATTCACGGCGGATTCCTTGTTGATGTGGGTGCCGAAGGCTCCCGCCACAAAGAAACGGTCCACCTCTTCCATGGGAATGCCGCTGATATCCAGCATATAGGCCACCATGGTTCCGGCGGCAGCCTTTGTCTTAATAAATTCATCGATGTCGGACTGATAGAAATACAGGCCGGGAGCGTAGGACACGCAAAGCTCTCCCTCACGACGGCTGATTTTGGGTGAGGCACCCTCCACCAGTTTCCCGCGAAAATCCATCCATCCGTTCAGGAAGAGCTCGGAGAGCATATCCACGATACCGGAGCCACAGATGCCGATGGGCTCCTTGTGGCCGATGGTTTCCAGGAAAAATTCCCCGTCTTCCAGATGGACCGCGCAGACGGCGCCGTTCACAGCCCGCATTCCGGTTTTCACCACACCGCCTTCCAGGGCCGGGCCTGCGGCTCCGGCTCCACACAGCAGAAAGTCCTGATTACCCACCACCAGCTCGCCATTGGTTCCAATATCCAGAAATACGCTGATTTCCTGACGGTCTGTCATATCGGAGGCCACCACGCCGCTGATAATATCGCCCCCCAGATAGTTGGCCTTGCAAGGGTAGATATAGAGATAGCCGCCCAGCTGAATTCCCAGATCTCTGGCGGGGAAAAAGCCTGGATTGTCCGATACCACCGCATAGGGGGAAGAAAAAACGCAGAAAGGATCCAGGCCCAGAAGGAAATGGACCATGGTGGTATTACCAGCCAGGACAGCGGAGGGAACGCTCAGGGCGGATACGCCCGCCGCCTCCGTCAGACGGCGGATCACATCGTTGATGGTATCCACTGTGGCAAGGCGCAGTTCCTCCAGATGTTCCGGATGATCCTTACAGTAAAAAATCCTGGTGAGAATATCATCCCCGTAGGCAATCTGCCGGCTGTAAGCGCTCTCCCGGCGCAGAACCTGCCCGCTGGAGCAGTCCAGCAGCTCCCCTACCACCGTGGTACTTCCCAGATCCAGGGCAATGCCGTAGTGCCGGGCGGAAGTATCGCCAGGCTCCAGCTCCACTCCCCGGAACTGCTCTCCGTCCCAGGCCAGAGACAGGGTAATTTTCCAGTCCGCCTCCCGGCACAGTGGTTCCAGTTTTCGAAGCACAGCAAGTTCCAATTTTACAGGAGAATATTTCCCGGGCAGGGCCCGCAGTATCCGCTCCTGGGCGGAAACGGAATCTTCTTCCGTGGGCGCCGGGAGCTCCAGATATATTTTTTCGCTCAATCCATTCATTTTTCTATCCCTCAACTTTCTGACTTGAAATCATAATAAAAAGCAAGATTAAAATTGCTGCGGCAGCATGGGCATCGCCTTTCCTCATGACTGGTTGCAGTGTTTGTTATTGAGTATAACACAAATTAACTGGAGGAAGAACATAGAATACACAATTTGAATTTTATAACTTTTTCTGTATAATAAAGGCAGTAACAGACGGAAAAAACATCAAAATGATGTTTGGAAAAAATGAATTGTATTGAAGCAGAAGGAGGCAAAAACAATGAGCAAATCATTAATCGTTTATTTTTCCCACAAAGGAGAGAATTACTGGAACGGCAGCATGAAGGTGCTGACGGAGGGAAACACGGAGATTGTGGCAAAGATGATTCAGGAGCTGACGGGAGCGGACCTGTTTGAGGTGGAGCGAAAGGAGCCCTATCCGCAGGAGTACCGGGCCTGTGTGGCCCAGGCCAGAGAGGAGACCTTGAGCAATGCCCGTCCGGAGCCCAGGGCGTATCCGGAGGGGATGGAGGAGTACGATACCATTTTTCTGGGATATCCCAACTGGTGCGGAACCATGCCCATGGTACTGTTCACCTTCCTGGAACACTATGATATGACGGGCAAAAAAATCTGCCCGTTTTGTACCAATGAGGGCAGCAAAATGGGCAGAAGTGTGCAGGATATCCGGCAGCTCTGTCCCGCTTCCATCGTGGAGGAGGGACTGTCTGTTCATGGAGCTGAGGCGGCAGATTCCCTGAATCTGGTACAGGCCTGGGTGAAAGAGGTTTCCGCCTGAGTGCTATTTCCTGAGAATTTCATACTCCCGCAGCGCACCCAGGGCCTGGGGAGCCAGGGGAAACAGGGCAATCATGTTGAAAATGGTCATGAGGCCCACGCCGATGTCCCCCAGATCCCAGACGAAGGTGTAGGCGGCCAGTCCTCCCATAAAGAGCATGACGAGGGCCAGGATCTTGTACAGGGTCTGGGAGAGCCAGTTGTCCCCAAAAAGGTAGGCCACGTTGGGCCTGGCGTAAAACAGGATGCCGATGAAGGTGGAGAAGCTGAACAGCCAGAGGATAACGGCTATAAAGATGGCGCCGAATCCTCCCAGGTGATACTGCATGGAAGTCTGCAGCAGGTCCATGCCCTCCAGCCCGGTGGTCAGCTCTGCGGGGGTCAGAAGCATAATCATGGCGGTGCAGCTGCAGATCACCAGGGTGTCGATAAATACCCCCAGGGCCTGAAGCAGCCCCACCTTCGCAGGATGGCTGGTCTCTGCCGCCGCTGCGGCGCAGGGGGCGGAGCCGGACCCGGCCTCGTTGGAGAAGAGACCTCTCTTGGCGCCGTTCATGATCACAGCTCCGATCCCGCCGGCCACAGCCTGGCGAATGCCGAACGCCTCGGAGAAGATCCGTCCGAAAACCGATGGGAGCTGTCCAAGGTTAGTGACAATGATAAACAGCGTGATTAGAAAATAGCAGACTGCCATGGCGGGAACCATGACATCCAGCACCTTTACCGTGGCGTGTTTGCGAAGCACAATCACCGCAGCCAGTGCCACCAGAAACACGGTGGAGTACAGTGGTGGAATGTGAAAGGCATTGTCAAAGGCGGAGGAGACGGAGTTTCCGATGACCTGACTGATGCCGCACCAGCAGATCAGGCCGGAGAGGGCGAAGAGAACCGCCAGGATGGAACGCCTGCGCCTGCTTCCCGGTTTGACCAGAAGGTGATGAATGTAGTAAGCCGGGCCTCCCCGGTAGCCCCCGTAGAGGGGGTCTTTTTCTTTGTGGAGCTGTGCCAGAGTGGCTTCGATAAAGGCGGTGGAGGAGCCCAGCAGGGCGATGAGCCACATCCAGAAGACAGCGCCAGCCCCTCCGGCGGAGATGGCAGCCACCACGCCCACCAGATTTCCCATCCCCACCCGGGTGGCGGTGGAGACGATGAGAGCCTGGACACCGGAGATGGAGCCATTTTTGGAGGAACTTTGCTTTTCCGCAGTGACCCGCAGCATTTCCGGAAAAAGCCGAAAGGGCAGAAAGCGGGTGCGGAGGGTGAAGTAGATCCCGGAGGGAATCAGAATGATAACCAGCAGAGAGAGACCCAGGGTACTGCCTCCCGGCAGAGGGATGGTGACCAGGTCTCCCCAGAGCAGCTGGTAAATCTGGGTAATTACGGAAGTAATAAAAGTTCCGGCAGTGTGGATAAAATTCATGGGAATGATCCTTTCTATATAAAATAGAGGGCAGGAAGAATAGGGCTTCTTGCCCTGCCTGTCTATTCAGTATATAGTAAAAAAGTGCATCTGTAAAACGGATAGTGATGATTGAAATAATCGAAAAATTCGATGATAGAAAGGGTAAGTGATGGATATCAAAAACCTGACCACATTTATCTGCGTGGCGGAGCTGAACAGCTTTACCAGAGCGGCGAGAGAGCTGGGCTTTTCCCAGTCCACCGTGTCTTTTCAGATTAAACAGCTGCTTTACCATCGGAAGAAACGGGTATCTCCCCAGATGGAGGCTGTTTTGGAATGCTGTGGGAAGTGTGGGCCGGAAGAGACCTGCCGTAGGGAAGGCTCAGGAAGGGGAGAGGACGGCTTTTCTCACTGCATTATCCTGGAAGCGGAAGTAGTCCGGGCGGTGGCGGGACTGGGTGTACTCAAACATGACGCCCTCGCTGTTGTAGGTCTGGCTGGTGACCACGGCCATGCAGTTAAACTCCTCCGCATTCAGACTCAGGTATTTCTCGTCAATCTCCGTGATCTTTTCCACGGTCATCACCCGTTTGCTGTTGACGATGGTCATGTGCAGGGTGTGCTCCAGATAATCGTAGATGGAACGGCTGGCAATCTCCGGGGTCAGGCCGGGAACTGCCCTTTTGAGGAAATAGTTGTGGTTTAAGATCAGGGGATTCCCGTCCAGATAGTGGACACGCTGGATGTAGTACAGCGGTTCTCCCAGGGGAAAGCCGGAGCGGCGGGAGAGCTTTTCATCCGCGTTCAGCTCCACAAAGAGCACCACGGCAGTCTGGGCGGTTCTTCCGTTTCGCTGGGCGGATTCCCGGAATGTCTCAATTTCCCCGATGGTGAAGGCAGTCTGATCCACCGGCTGATAGATGTTGCGCACCCCTTTTCCCTGCATGGTCTGGACATAACCGTCCATCACCAGCATCCCCAGAGCCCGGCGCACGGTGTTTCTGGAACAATGATAGATTTGAATCAGCGAGTTCTCCGAGGGAAGCAGTTCCTGGTAGGAGTACTCGTCTGATTCTATTTTTTTCTTCAAATCGTGATAAATGATGTCGTATTTCGTCTTTGGCATAAGCACAATCTCCCGATT
>DBFBJF010000288.1:0-2567 GCA_048203265.1 Candidatus Merdiplasma sp. | reverse complement strand
AAAGAAGCCCGGGGAAGCCTGAATTTCAGACCTCCCACGGGCTCCGCTGTCTGCGCTAATCGTGCTCCACGTTGCACACAATCATGCGCAGTTTTCCATTTTTATCCGGCGGAATGGAATCCATCCACTCAAACTCGAAGTCAAAGGGCTTCTTGAATATTTTGTTCAGATTGCTGGTCAGATATTTCTCAATCTCTTCCCGGCTCATCTTCGCCTGGTCATCCCGAACGATCTGCACGTGAATCAGATCGTAGGTCTCCTCAATAAACCGGATCTGAAGAATGTCGGCGCAGTGGGCAATTACAGGGGTCACCTCAAAGAAGCTGGTCACGCTTCCATCGCGGTAATAAAAGTAATCGTTCATTCGCCCCTGCACGCTGGTGATAAACCGCACGCCCTGCTTTGTCCGGCAGGTTGCCTTGTCGCCGATGGAATAGTTAATCAGAGGCAGGTCCGTCTTGTACAGGGGAGTGATCACCAGTCTTCCCTCGTTGGCCAACTGCCCCTCATCGTCCAGCACGTTCACCACAAAGGAATCATTGTGAACCACATAATAATTCTTTCCCGGCAGGCGCACCATGCAGGCTCCGGTCTCCGCGCTTCCATAGGAATCGATGATGCCCTCGCCCAATGTCTTGATAAACAGCTTTCTGTTGTTCTCGTCCACCTTTTCGCTGATGGGATCGTAGAATTTAGGATGATAAATCTTTTTTCCCGTCTTGTTGCTGTAGAGCACCAGACGCATCAGCTCTGTCTTGTTCATATACAGCCAGTCCGGCTTATAGTCATTGATGGCATCGATCACTTCCTCCTCCGGAGCGTACTGATCCACATACTTTCTTCTCAGAATGCCGAAGCGCTGTAAAAATGTATCCGGTCCTCCCGCATTCTCGTCATGGGCATTGATCCGGCTCATGGTCTTTCCGAAAAAGGGATTGTAGCCGGCTACCATCATAACCCGGAACCAGTTGGCCCTCATATAAGTCTTTTCTCTTGGAGAAAACAGGATGGAGAGGGGTTTTCCCGTGGAACCGCTGGTTGTGTCTACAATCCAGTCTTTATATTTGGGGTTCTTGACCTCCTTTGCCATCCACTCCCGCAGTTCATCCTTGGTGAGCACCGGCAGCTTTACCAGATCATCCCCCGTCCTGATATCCTCCGGTCTCACTCCCGCCGCGTCAAAGCGCTCCTTATAGAAGGGAATCTTATAAGCTTTTTTCACCAGCTTCTGAAGTCTTCTGGACTGGGTATCCATCACCCTGGAAAAATTTTTGGGTATTTTTTTTGTCATCTTGGTCAAATCATACAGAAGGAAAAAATTACCCAGCTTTTTCTGCATTTTCTCGAACATGCATATCTCCTTTCCTGTCACTCCACAATAATATCAATATGGTCCATAGCACGCTCAAGAGCCTCTGTGGCCTCCTGAAGTGTTTTCCCCTTAGTTATCACATGGCCGATCCGGTTGGGCCCCACATGGAACTTCTTCACCGCGTCCCCTACCGTATAGTCAAACATCACTTCATAGATATGGTCATCCGGTTCATTGTGATTGGCGATGGAACGGATCACCCCGTCCCGGTCGCTCATCAGCAGCTTGCTGGCGTTTGGCACGGCCTGATCCTGGGGAAAGTCAGGGGCTTCTCCCAGAGCAGCCTGGATAATCTTCTCATAATAGTCATAACCATAATAAATTGATACCAGTTCCGCCAGACAGGTAGCGCCGGAACGTCCGCCGATCTCCAACACGTAGGTCTTGTTATCCTTCATAATAAAATCCGCGTTGATGGCGCAGTTGTCCAGCTTCATAGCGCGGATGGCCTTCTCCGTCTGGTCAAACACATCCCTGGTCATCGCCTGGGAAAGCTCATAGGGAGCGAAATGACCCACCGGCACCCCGGTGTCCCCCATAAACACGTAATCTCCGTGTGGAAGCACAAACTGTACCTTTCCGTCATAGACGAAGGCCTGGGCCCCGAATTCCTCCCCTTCCAGAAATTCTTCCACAATATAATAGGTCTTCCGCGTTGTCTGCTTTACTGCGGCCACAGCGCCCGCAATGCCCTCCGGATCATTCACCCGGGTGATTCCTCTGCTCCCCGAGGAATCCACCGCCTTAAAGATCAGCGGATAACGCAGTCCCTCAATCGCATCCCGGGGATCCTCCTCCAGCCCCACCCGGCGGAAACGGGCGGAGCGCACGCCGTACTTCTCATAGCACTCTTTCATCAGCATCTTATCGGAGGCAATTTGGGCTGCCTCAAAGCTCAGCCCCTTCAGTCCCAGCTCATCGCACACCTTTCCGATGGTGATGACCGCCACATCCGTGCCTGCGGTCACAATGCCGTCGATCCGCTTTTCTCTGGCTACCTGAAGCACCGCTTCGTAATCTACTGTGTTGATGTGACAGACCTCATCCGCCACAGCAAAGCCGGGATAGTTGCCCGGAATACTCACCGCGATGGTATAAATACCCATCTCTTTTGCCCTTCTGATCAGGGGAACCTGATAAATCCCCGCCCCCATAATCATAAGCTTCTTCATGCTCCGTCCCTCTCTTTCTTTTT
>DBFBJF010000287.1:0-7612 GCA_048203265.1 Candidatus Merdiplasma sp. | reverse complement strand
CGCTGAATATCATTGAAGTAGGCCGGAACTGTGATGACCGCCTCCTTCACCTCCTCATTCAGAAATTTTTCCGCGTCCGCCTTCAGCTGCATCAGGATCATGGCACTGATGGTCTGGGGATGATAGTCTGTGCCGTCAATCCGTATCTTCCAATCCGTTCCCATGTGCCGTTTCACCGAGCTGATGGTGCGGTCCGGATTCGTCACCGCCTGCCTTCTGGCGCTCTCTCCCACCAGCCGCTGCCCTCCCTTGGTGAAGGCCACAATGCTGGGGGTGGTGATTCCTCCCGAGGCCCCCGGTATCATAACCGGGGTATCGTTTTCTATGACAGAGACACAGCTGTTGGTGGTCCCCAAATCAATGCCGATTACTTTGCTCATTTCTCTATTTCTCCTTTCGCCCGATACTTCCATTTTTTACCCAATCTTAGCACATTTTTCAGCTCCATCTTCCGTTTTTACGATCTTTTCACATTGTTTATCTTCTCTTTTCTTTTCTTCATCATAAATTCATAATTCTATGCTACACTGCCACAGGGTGATTTATTATGAAACGTATTTTAATTGTGGAAGACGAACCGGACATTCAGGAGCTGCTGACCGCTTATCTGCGGGACGCCGGGTATCAGACCGCTGCGGCCGGGGACGGCATCGACGCGCTGGATCTGTTTCAGTCCCAGCCCTTCGACCTGGTTCTGCTGGATCTGATGCTGCCGAAAATCGATGGTTTTACCGTATGTGAGCTGATTCGCCGTCAGTCCCAGGTTCCCGTTCTGATGCTCACGGCTCTGGAGGGAGAGGAACAGCAGCTTCGGGGATTCGGTCTGGATATTGACGACTATGTGACGAAGCCCTTCTCCATTCCCGTTCTTCTGGAAAAGATCCGGGTTATCCTGCGCCGAAGCGGAGGGGCCGGGGAGGATCCCGGTCTTCATTACCGGGATCTGACCGTGAATCCGGATACCAGAGAGGTGCTTTTAGAGGGGCGCCCGCTGGACCTGACTGCCCGGGAATTTGAACTGCTGTACACCTTTCTGGCGGCGCCCGGCCGGGTATTTACCCGGGAGATGCTGCTGGCAAAGCTCTGGGGATATGATTTTTTCGGAGATGAGCGGGTGGTGGACAGCCATATCAAGAATCTCCGCCATAAGCTGGAGCGGGATTACATTGAGACAGTGAGGGGAGTGGGATACCGTGTTGCGAAAGAAGCTGGGTGAAAGCCTGACCGCCCGGGTTTTCTTCATTACTGCCCTGATTTTGCTGGGGGCCGGAGCGGTCACCTTCGGCCTGATCGCCTGGGCCACCCCCAGCACCTACACAGCAGTCATCAACGATGACCTGCAAAGGCAGGTGGACGCTCTGGTAAAGCGGCTGGCTAAGTCAAATTTCGAGGACTGCGGCCCCATTTTAGACGAGTTTATCCGCGCCTCCCGGTCTGACGCCACACTGCTGACTGCCGATGGAGAAATCGTAGATACGGGATCCGCCCTGTCCATCCAGACAGTATACGAAGATGATACGATGGCGGTCTCCGCCTCTGATTCCGGTGGAATGGATGTGTCCGCCTCCTGGAGCATCCAGGATGCCTCCGGGGCGGGAGGCGCCATCACCGTCACTACGCTGCGGCAGGATGCCATCTACTCGGATGTTTCCTTTGCCAACCGCGCAGAATCCTATGAGCTCTATGTGACTCCCCATGCCAAGGAGGAAAATCTGGCTGTACAGGCCCTAATCCATATGGCCCCCTGGATTCTTCTGGCGTTGCTGGCTTTCTCCCTTCTGTGCGCTTTTGTCTATTCCCGTTACATTACCCGCCCCATCGTCCGTCTCAGCGGCATTGCGGGAAGGATCGCCCAGCTGAACTTCGACTGGGCAGGCGGGGAAAAGCGCAGAGATGAAATCGGCGCTCTGGGACGCAGTCTGGATCAGATGGCCAAACGGCTGTCCACCGCCCTGACCGAGCTGGAGGCAGCCAACCGTGCCCTGAGAGGGGAAGTGGAACGGGAGCGGCAATTGGACCGGCAGAGAACCGCCTTTTTCTCCGCCGCTTCCCATGAACTGAAAACGCCGGTGACCATCCTGAAAGGACAGCTCACCGGCATGCTGGAGGGAGTCGATGTGTATCGGAACCGGGACAAATATCTGCTCCGTTCTCTTCAGGTGACAGGACGAATGGAACATCTCATCCAGGAGATGCTGGCCATCTCCCGCATGGAAACTGCTGCGGCCGCCGTTAGTCAGGAGCCTCTGGATCTGGCGGATCTGGTAAAACGCCAGCTGGATCTGGATGAAGATCTGGTCAGCCAGCGTGCTCAGCGGCTGGTCTCCCATCTCACCCCGGGCATCACCATAACCGGAACGGCCTCTCTCTTGGGAAAGGCCATCGGGAATCTGCTCTCCAATGCCTCCCTCTATTCCCCGGAGGGGGCCGAAATCCGCGTGTGGTGCGGACTCAGCCAGGGCTGCCCTGTTCTGACTGTGGAAAATACCGGGGCCCATATCAGCCAGGAAGCCCTTCCCCGCCTCTTTGAGGCCTTTTACCGGGAGGAAGGGTCCAGAAACCGGCGCACCGGCGGCAGCGGCCTGGGACTGTTTCTGGTTCAGATGATTCTGGAACGCCACCAGGCATCCTGTGCCATAGAAAACACCCCTGAGGGAGTGCGGGCCATCGTCCGCTTCTCCCCTCACGGTTCCCCGTGACCTTTCTTTTTACTCGCCTGGTAAATCATTCGAATTCCGATCACGGCGATGAGAATACTGACGCCCAGCCCTGTTATGGCGTTCATCAGGTTCGCGTCCAGGCTGCTTCCCTCCTGGAAGGAGGCCAGCATGGTGGTCTGCAGCGTCAGAATGGACACCAGCGCGTTGGCCACGCCCACATTCCGTATGACCGTCAGTATGGGGGAATTCATGCTCCGCACCTTCACCATATTGATGACCGCCATCGTCACCTTCAAAAACGTGTACGCGGCGATGGTGATCACAATAACGTCCGAATATCTTTTGGCCGCATCCTTTGCGATGGTGAGAAGCACCACGCCGCTCAGGGCCAGATTTAGCACCAGAAGCAGGATGCCGTCTGTTCTCAGTACGGCCAGCTGCTTTTTCTGAATCTGCTCCGGGTCTTTCATCTGTGAAATCCTTCTCTGCGTACTGACCGCCTGGTAGCGCATCACCATGAGAAGCCCGTAGTATACCGCCATGGTGATAAACCAGGGGGAAGCGCTGACAATACCCAGAACGCCGTTGTATATGGTGTAAGCCACATTGAGCAGGAACCCCAGCAATGTGGTCAGAATGGTTCTGAACTTGTAATCCTCCAGGAAACGCGCTCCCAGGGGCTTTTGCTTCAGAATATCCAGCAGTTTTTTCACTGCTCCATACCGCAGATCCCAGTACAGATAAGCGCAGGCACCCGACAGCGTACCGGCGGCCAGTATATAAATCATTATCCCCGCAGGCTGCGGCAATATGGAATATCCTGCCTGCAGCAGCGACAAAACGGAAAACGCGAGGGCAGCCAAATAGAGCAGCACCCTCCTGCCCGTCCCCAACTGAGGCTGCTGAATTTTTGCGCGTTTATAACGATCCTGACAGCTTGTCCTCCTCTCTTTCTCGCCTCTGCTCAATAGCCCTTCCCCCCATTCTTTTCCATTTTTTCCGTATCCTAACCAGTTTAAATAGAAAATGTTAAGCGAATGATTCTGTTTTGTTTAAGAAATGTTAATTTCTCCACAGAAACCACATCTTATTTTCAACTTCAATCCACACAGGCCTGTTATCCTACATCCAATTTCACAGAAAGGATGTCATTACTATGGAAATTTCAGTTCAAAACGTCAGTATGACCTATCCCAACGGGAAAAAGGCACTGAAAAATCTTACCCTCAATCTTCGGGCCCCCAGCCTGGTGGGACTGCTTGGCCCCAACGGCGCCGGAAAGTCCACCCTGATGAAGCTGCTGGTGGCCGCTCAGCTTCCCTCCTCCGGTTCCATTCTGGTGGATGGGCGTCCGCTGGCCAAAAGCGACCGATATTTAAAATCCAGGCTGGGGTATCTTCCCCAGGACTTTGGTCTGTTCGACGAGCTCACTGTGACCCAGTTTCTGGATTACATGGCTGCCCTGAAGGGAATCGGAAATGCCAAATCCGTCATCCGCCAGGTAATCGAGGCAATCAATCTGAAGGAGAAGGCCCGCGCTAAAATACGCACCCTCTCCGGCGGCCAGCGCCAGCGGGTGGGAATCGCGCAGGCCCTGCTGGGCGATCCTTCCTTTTTGATCTTTGATGAGCCCACCGTAGGTCTGGATCCGGAGGAGCGGATTCATTTTCGAAATCTCTTCTCCCAGACCGCCCAGAACCGGCTGGTGCTGCTGTCCACCCATATCATCGAGGACGTGCAGTCCGTGTGCGACCAGCTGATCGTCATCCATCACGGCAGGATTCTGTTTACCGGCACTCCGGAGGAGCTCATCGGAACTGCGGAAGGCCATGTGGGCGTCTTTTGGGAAACGAAGGCCGCCCAGGAACAGGGGCTTCACATCACGGCCCGAGTGAACACCAGCCAGGGCATCCGCTGCCGCGGAGTTGCCCAAAACCTGCCCGACTATGTTCAGCCGGAGGAGCCCTCCCTTGAGGACGCCTATCTCTACCTGATTTCCCGGGAGGTGAATTCATGAAAACACCATCGCTCTTTTCCTTTGAAATCCGGCGGCTTCTGCGCAGCCGCCCTACCTGGCTGGTTTTTCTGCTGGCTGTGCTCTCCCCGCTTCTGGGGCTGACTCTGTACCAGCCTGCCACCGCCGGCACTACCCTCTCCCTCTGCCTGGCCAATCCTGCCCTGGCCGGGGGCGTGGGCGGCGGAATCCTGTTTGGCCTGCTCACCGTCTTCGAACTGGATCGGGCAAACCGCAGCCGGGCGGATGTGCTGGTGGACGCGGCCATCTCGCCGCTGACCATGGCCCTGACACGGCTGTTTGCCCTCCTGGCCGCCGGGCTGCTGGCACTTGCGGCCGTCATGCTGATCTGGCTGCCCATCACCTGGGCTGATGCCGGTTCCGTCTTTGATCTTACAGATTATTGTCTGGCTTACCTGATTTTCATGGGGCTGGCTCTTCCTCTGGCCATACTGGCATCGGCGTCCGCCTACCAGTTTACCCGGAGGCTGGATCTGTCCCTGGTACTCTTTGCCGCCTTTGCGGCGCTGAGCCTCACCGTGTGGAAGAACAGCTGGCAGCTGTGCTGGCTGAATCCCTGTGTTTGGGCCCTGTCCGATGACTTCTCTAATTTCCGGATCTTCTGTTCCGCAGCCTACATGCGCCTGACCTGGCTGACAGCTCTGTCCGGCGTCTGGACTCTGTCCTATCTGTGCATCCGCAGGTACGGAAAGGGGCTCCCGGGATCGTTTTTTTACAGCGTCCGGAGAGCGTACCGCCCGGTTCTTGCTCTGTTTCTGCTGGCAATATCCGGCACTGCCTATGCGCTTCAGCCCCTGGTGGATCACAGCAACCCGGATGTCACCGCCATGACCTTCTATGAGCTGGACTATGCGGAGGGCGTCACCTGTCTTGGCCGGAGCGCTCAGGTATATCCCGACACAGAAGCCGGCACTGTGAGCGGCCGGGCCGCTTATCAGTTTCATAATACTTCCGGCCAGACGCAGACTGTGGCCTTTGGCATCAATCCCGGCTATCAGATTTCCGCTGTCCAGGCCAACGGCGCCGATATGCCCTTCTCGGTGGGGGATTATCAGGAGGCCAACGAAGCTATGCTGGAAGCCACCATACCGGCAGATGAGGATATCGAGCTGGTGGTAGAATACGGCGGTTTCCCCCAGGAGGACCGAAGCCTCTCCTCCATGCAGGGAGCTGTTGAGATCAGCCGAGAATACATCTGCCTGACCAACGCCGGCCTGGCTCCCCGTCTGCTGAACGTACTGCCGGATGGGGATACCTACCCCGTTACCGTGGAGATCACTCTGCCCAGCCACATGACGGTCATCCCCTTCAGCGCGGCCCAGCCACAGATCCTATCGGAAAATGAGGACGGCACAACCACCTGGAGCTATGAAGATACGGGAACCGGCGGCATTCTCTATGCCGGTGACTACATCTGCCAGGACATTGAGGCAGGCGGCGTCACAATCCAATTCTATTATGGAAGAAAACACCAGGCTATCATGGAGGAGGCCGATGCGGTAAAGGCCGTCCAGGAGGTGGTAAACTACTGTACCCAGCACTACGGTTCTCTGTCCTCTGCCTCAGGCGGCACCCTCAAGCTAATTCAGAGCCGGACCACCGGCGGAGGATACGCAACGGACGGGGCAAGCCTGCTGGACGAGGCAGATTTCACCACCGCCAATCTGCATGATGACGACAAAGGAGGTATCCCCGGCGAGGTATTTATCCATGAGCTGGTTCACCAGTGGTGGGGGCTGGCCAATATGTTTGACCCGTCAGACCCGGAAAGCCTCTGGTCCGCGGAGGGACTGACGGTCTACACCACCTACCGCATCGTGAAGGAACTTTACGGCGAGGAGTATGCCCGGGAACATTATGTGGATCAATGGCAGCAGGAGGTGGATGACTACTACCTGAACTATTATGTCCGCCATCCGGAGTACCTGGAAGCCCTTCCCGAGAGCAAACAGCTGGAGGTTTCCGGCAGTCTGACCCGGGTGCGGCAGTACTGCGAGATGCCGTTAAAAATATTGAAGGCGGAGACACTGGTGGGCGGCGAGGAAGCCATGGACCAGATTTTAAATACCCTGTTTAACCGGGAACTGGACTGGAACTACCCCTACCTGACCTACCAGGAGTTTTTGGACGCCTGCCAGCTGACAGAGGAGGATTTGAATCTTGCGTAAAATATTTTGTTATGAGTGCAAACGATTGCTTTGGAATAAGTTTTTCTTTGGTCTTCTATTGGTACTTTTATTCTACGGATGGCAGGTGCTGGACCGCGTCACCATCCTGGGCGTATCCCACACTGCGCCCTTTTCCCCCTGGAGCTTCGGGGACTACTTAAGCCGGATGTTCCCCCTCCTGTGGATTGGTGCCCTGTTCTTTCTCTCCTTTTTTCCCTCGGGAAAAGCCAGACGGGTAACGGTGCTCACCGCTGCGGCCCCCGTGCCTCCGGCACGGTATGCCCTCATCCGCTGCGCCGCTGCTTTGACAGGCACCGGGTTCCTGGCCCTGGCCTGCCTAGTGGAAGCAGCCCTGTTTTATGGCTGGTATTTCGGCTGGTTTGGCTGGGGGAGTCTGCTTCTTCCCGCCCTTTCGGTTCTGCTGCCCGGGCTGGTGTTTGCCCTGGGCAGCGGATGGCTTATGGGGCAGCGAAATTCCTGGCTGCTCTACGGCTGGATGGTCTTCCCGTTCCTGCTGTCCCTTCTTTCTCTTCCGGAGGCTCTGTCTCTCTGGACCGGAAATTTCTTCACCAGCTATCCGCTGACCCTGGGGACGCTGGATCCAGCCTTCTGCCTTCCGGCAGCCTCCATCCTCTGCATCTGCGCTCTGTTGGCGCTGGGGATAGGCCTGTTTGCTCTTTCCACTGGTAAGTTAAAAATATTTCACATAACCCATTGACGCAGGCAACCAAAGGTGATATATTTATAAC
>DBFBJF010000286.1:0-4751 GCA_048203265.1 Candidatus Merdiplasma sp. | reverse complement strand
TGGGTTAGTATGTTTCCCACATCCGGCTTCCTTCAGATTTGCAGTCACCTGCAACACCCTTGCCTTCGGCTGTATCCTTCCCGCTACCGGGCGGATTTGGGACTTGCACCCGCTAGAAACGTGCGCCGCCAGGCGCACAAGTAAAAAGGGGGCTTAGAACCCCCCCTTCTTTATACCGATCGTATTTATCGTTGCCATTCACAGCAGATGCCTACGTGCTAGCACGACACATCTGTTTCAATTCTGAACCGGCTGTGAATAGTAACTATTTATCATATCCGGCCAGTGTATCCAGAACCGCTTTCTGGAATGCCGGAAGATCCACATCGTTCAGAACCAGGATTTCTCCCGAACGGCCAATCGTATCGCGCCTCATATCGCACACCGTCATACCCCGGTTCAGCCCCTCTGAGCAGTCAATTTCCACATACATTTCCTTTCCCGAGAACATATCCGGGTGCAGCAGATAAAGTATCGTCACCGCATCGTGAATGGCGGCACCATCACAGCCCCGGTAGGATGGAGAATCCAGATAAAACTGAAGCATCTCTCCATAGGCTTTCTGCACTCTTCCGCTGCTGTTTTTCAACCCGGCAATCTGATCTCTGGTAAGCACACACTTCTGGGTAGCGTCAAGACCACACATTACTATAGGGATTCCCGAAGAAAATACTACTTTTGCAGCCTCCGGATCCTGCCAGATATTAAACTCAGCCGTAGCAGTCACGTTTCCGCCCACCGCGGCGCCTCCCATCAGCACGATTTCCTCCACTCGCTCCAACACCTCAGGGAAGGTCTTAAACAACAGAGCGATGTTGGTAAGAGGGCCAATGGGCACCAGCGTAATCTTCTCTCCCTCCGGCAGCTCCATAATCTGCTCCCACAGATACAAAATGCCATTTCCTGCCGCCAATTCTTTTGAGACAGCAGGCAGCTCGCAGTATCCCAATCCGGATTTTCCATGAATGTCTCCCGCCGGCACAATCTCCCGGATCAGCGGGGAGGTTGCCCCCCGCACCACCGGGACATCCTCCGCCCCCAGGAAAACCGTCAGTTTCAGGGCATTTCCTGTCACCCGCTCGCTGGTCTGATTTCCCGCTACGGCGGAAACACCCAGAATATTCAACCTGTCTCTGTTTGCAAATGCCATGGCAAACGCCACCGCGTCATCAATTCCCGGGTCGGCGTCCAGCCAGATATTTTTTTTATTTTCCACTGAGCTTTTCCTTTCTCTTCATCACAATATAACTGAAAACCGCCAGACCAACCAATGTCACCGCATAGGGAATCATCTGAATCAGTTCCACCGGTATAGTGGTCAGCTGCATCTGGTTACTTACCGCCTGAGCCACACCAAAGAGAAGGGATACCAAAAATCCGCCAATCGGTGTGTCTGCTCCCATAGAGCTGGCTGCCAAGCCGATGTAACCTCGTCCTGCCGCCATATCCTTGGTAAAACTGTTCATATATCCTCCAGAGAGGAAATATCCGCCAAAAGCGCACAGGGCACCGCTCATAATCAACGCAATATACTGCACCTTCCTGGAGCTGATACCCACAGACTCGGCCGCGTTCTTATTTTCTCCTACCGCACGGATCCGCAGTCCCAGCGGTGATTTATAAAGAAACAGATGCATGACAATCACCATAATAATAGACAGATAGGTGAGCAGATTTCTGCCGGATATAATTTCACCGATGAAAGGAACGCTCTCAACCAGTGGTATCGAAAAGGTTGGCACTGCCACACTGGGGAAAGTGGAAGAACCTCTGTCACCCGAGAAAGCCAACAAGAGGAGTACCGTGCCTCCGGTAGCCGTTAGATTGATTGCGATAGCCGCCAGGATCTCATCTGTTTTCAGGTTCAAAATAAAGAATGCCAGAATCAGGCCGATCAGTCCGCCGGCAATCACAGTCAGAAGCAGGCCCAAAACCCAGCTTCCCGTCAGGTTACTAAAAATTACACCGAACAGAGCGCAGAACAATAGAATACCCTCCAGCGCCATGTTGCAGATACCCGCCTTCGCCGCCACGCCGGATGCCAGAGTGGCAAACAGAATGGGGGTGGTAGCTCTCAGAATGGAATTAAAAAAGTCCGGTGTCAATAGCGTACTCCACATATTATGCTGCCTCCTCTCCCTTTAAAGATGCCTTTGCCTCTTTGGCAATCAGCTTATGCTTGGTCTTACTTAGGAACTGCTCCGCCACCGCCAGCAGGATAATGATTCCCTGGGTGATCTGTACAATCTCCAGTGTCACGTCTGTGGAACGTGCCATGATGGACGCTCCGGTACGCAGATACGCCAGAAACAATGCTGCCAACGGCGTTTTCAGCGGGTTTTTCTTTGCCAGGGTGCAGATAATAATGGCATCCCAGCCGTATCCCAAAAGGGAGGTCCAGGAGAAACGGCTGTAAATGGGGCTCAGCATCTCCACACCGCCGCCCAGGCCTGCCACAGCACCGCCCACAAGCTGTGAAATCAAAATCACCTTCACAATGCTGATGCCGGAATATCTGGCAAATTTCTCATTCTCACCGGCCAGGCGCAGCTCATATCCTGTCTTGGTTTTATAGAGGAAAATATAACCCAACACTGCCACAGCCAGAGCAATGATAATACCGGTATGGATTCTGGTTCCGGACATCAGCGTAGTCAGTTCCGACTCCTCCGGAAGCCGGTAGGAAGCAGAACCTACTGACGGATCCAAAATAAAATGCATCAGAATATAGGTACAGAACCACAGCGACAGATAATTCAGCATCAGGGATGCCACCATCTCCGAGGATCCTGTCTTCACCTTCAAAACAGCCGGAATCGCAGTGAACACTGCGCCAGCCAGCGCAGCCAGACACAGGGCCACAAAGGGGCTCAATCCGGCCGGAAGTCCAAACTGCAGCGCACATACAGACGCCACCAGACCGCCCAGATGGAAAGCACCTTCACCTGCCAGGTTAATCTGGTTGGCAGAGAACATGATACATACGCCTGTTCCGGTAAAAATTAAAGGAATCATTGCCTCCACCACATTGGCCAGATTTCTCTTGCTCTTTAAAGGTCCTGTCACCAGCGCAATGATGGCATCCACCGGCTGTTCGCTTACCATAAATATCAGAATAAACGATACCAGGAGGGCGATTACGATGGAAAAAAACATACGAAAAATTTCAAACTTTTTTTCACTGTTCATACATTACACCTCCCAACTCATCGTCATGCTTCAGACCCAACATATACTGACCCAGCTCTTCCTCCGTCACATGAGCCACATCGGTGAACAGACCGGAAAATTTTCCCTTGTACATCACGGCCAGACGGTCGCTGAGAGAAAAGATTTCATTCAGGTCAGCAGAAACCAGAAGAATGGCACATCCCTGGTCCCGGTACTCCAGCAGCCTGCGCCGGATAAATTCTGCCGCTCCCACGTCAATACCCCGAGTAGGCTGATTGGCGATAATAATGTCCGGCCCTGTGGAAAACTCCCGGGCCACAATCACTTTCTGAATGTTTCCGCCGGAGAGCATTCCCACATTCTGTTTGTAGGAATTGCACTTTACAAGGTACTCCTTGATCAATTCCTCTGCTCGTTTCTGTATCACCTTACTTTTCAGCATAACCTTGCCGGAATATTTGGGATCTGTATACTGATTGGAAAACATGTTTTCCATGATATTCAAATTTGCTGCGCATCCGCTGCTCATCCGGTCTTCAGGAATATGAGCCAGCTTTCTCTCACGGATGTCCTTAATGCTGGACCTTCTGATGTCATCACCTTTGATGGCAATATTGCCCGCGTAACTTTTGTTGATGCCCGTCAGCGTATCAATCAGCTCGGTCTGTCCGTTTCCTTCCACACCGGCAATGCCAAGGATCTCGCCCCCCTTCAGATCAAAGGAGAGATCGTCCACCTTCAGTACGCCCTGAGTGTTATGCACTGTCAGATTCCGCACACGCATCATCACATCCTTCAGCTGCTGCGGTTTCTTATCAAAGGAGAGAATGACCTCTCTGCCCACCATCAGCCTGGACATATCATCCGTGCTGATGTCTGCCACACTGTAGGTTCCCATGCTCTTTCCGCTTCGCATGATGGTGGCTCGGTCACAGATTTTTTTAATCTCATCCAATTTGTGGGAAATAAAAATAATGGTATGACCGTCGCTCTTCAGTTTTTCCAGCTGAACAAACAGCTCGTCCGTCTCCTGGGGAGTCAGCACGGCTGTGGGCTCATCCAAAATCAGAATATCTGCACCACGGTACAAGGCCTTCAGAATTTCCACCTTCTGCTTGATACCAACCGGTATCTCCTCCACCCTGGCGGTCACATCGATGTCGAAATTATACTTCTCCGCAATGGAGCGGGCCTCATCCACAGCCCGTTTCATATTTATAAACAGACCCTTCTTCGGTTCCACGCCCAAAATAATATTTTCCGCCACCGTCAGCGATGGAACCAGCATGAAATGCTGATGTACCATACCAATGCCCTTGCTGATGGCGTCCTGGGGCGATTTGATCTTCACCTCACTGCCATTCAGAACGATTTTCCCCTCGTCCGGAGTTTCAATTCCAAATAGCACTTTCATCAGGGTACTCTTTCCCGCACCATTCTCTCCCAACAGCGCATGGATCTCGCCCTTGTTTAACTCCAGGCTCACATCCTTATTTGCCACTACGCCGTTGGAATAGATTTTCATGATATGCTGCATCTGTAATACAACCTGATCTGACATATCCTTCCCTTCACCTGCC
>DBFBJF010000285.1:0-6434 GCA_048203265.1 Candidatus Merdiplasma sp. | reverse complement strand
GCTCGGCTCCTTTGATCAGAGCCTCCATGGAAGCAACGTGGGTTTCGCACTGAATCCCCACGGATACATGGTAGCCCTTCTGTTCCAGGGAGGCGGTAAATTTTCGGTTTTGAGAACAAAGCCGGGACTCATCGGCATCGGGGAGGAACAGGATAAATTCGTCTCCGCCGGTCCGGTAGGCATATTCGGTACCGAAGAATTCCGCAATTCCTTCCGCCACGGACTGAAGCATTTTGTCCCCCTCATCATGGCCGCTGGTGTTGTTCAACTCATGAAGACCATCCGCGTCAATGTAGACGCAGGCAAGAGCGTCTGCGCACTTTGCCGGAAACTGGGGCAGATCCCGCTCATAACGGTTGCGGTTGTGGAGCCCGGTCAGAGCATCACGGTCACCCATTTCCCTTATTTTCGTATAATTGTTCAGATTGCGGGTAAACATACCAAAACTGAATTTCACGTTTTTCAGAAGGACCATTGCTATACGGCTGTTGGCCATATTGCAGCTCTCCAGAATGCCGCAGATATTTCCGCTTGTATCCTCCACGGTAACGGCCGCCAAATTGCGAATTTCCCTCCGGTCATATTTCGTGAACATTTCCATCAGCTCTTTTTCATCCCAGGCTTCAAACTCATTGTTTCCTGCTTTAAAGTAGGATTGAAGACGGTGAAAATGGTCCTGTATTGCCGCTTCATCAAGGTTTTGACCGGTCGGTTCGCTTTCCCATAGGAAAGGGGATTTCCATGTCTGCCCTGCAATCCAGAAGCTTACTTTTTCAGCCGAAAGGGTGGTGCCGATTTTTTCCAGCGCTGCGTCTATGTTTTCCCGCTTTTCATGGGCATTGAACAGCAGTTTTTCCACATCATAGATATCATTGAGTGCGTCCAGACGACGCTGCTTTTCTACGCTTACCCGGCGAATCTGACGGATCATCAACAGAAAGTATGCAATAAAACAGGCAACTTCAAATGTCAAAAGAATGTTCAGAAGTCGTTCTATGGCAGCTGCGTTCTCAAAAACCACGCTCTCCGGTACAGACACAGCAATCCGCCATTCGTTAATTCCCAAAGGTTCATAATAAAAATAGAGGTACGCCCCGGTGGTTTCAGAGACAAAGACCACATATCGGCTTTCTCCATTCAGGATGCCCTGCCGCATCTGCTGAGGATCATATCCGGGAGCCATTTTCCTTTCACCCATTGCCCACATATTACCTGTCTCTCCGGAATGCCATGTGTCCATAAGAAAGTCCCCGGTATTTCCATCGATAATATACATGGCTCCCTTTCCACCGTAAGGACTCATGTTGATATCCTCAGGAAGATGGTTCAGTTCGATGACGCCATACAGCATCGCAACAGTGACGCCATTCCGAGTTACCGGTACATAATGGCGTACCACGTAGGCATCGCTGTTTGGGATATCTGTCTCGCGGTCGGTGATATGGGCGCCGAGTGCGGCCTCTTTTTCAAAGGACAGCAGTCCTGTTCCGTCCACACGTTGTCCCCCATCGGTGAGGACAGTATTGTCCGGAAGTAGCAGTTCTATCCGGGACATCATCCCTACCGTAGTGTAAGAATCCAGCAATTTCCACAGCTCTGTTGAAGACAGATCCTCATATTTTGCAATCATCACTGCGAGAAGTTCTAAGGTCTCCCGGTCATTTGCAGCGTACATTTGAATCGTGTCTTTCAGGTTGTCCGCTTCTTCATAGAGGCGTTCAAAACTTTTTGCTTCTTCCATGTGATTTATGCGGTTGATTACGAAAAAAGAGGCTGCTACGATCAAGAGGATAATGATGCTCGTCACAGCTGTAGACCGGCCCCAACGGATACCGCTCGATTTACTCATCTGACTTCGCCCTTTCCCAGTACATTACTCCCTATTTTTCTGGTATGTGTGTCTATATTCTTTCTGATATCGACTATACCATGAAAACTGCGGGAAAGCAACGCCGCGGCGGAGGAGCCTGCAAAGCAGGATTCCAAACCTTTGCAGAGGAACAAATTATATATTGCAAGAACAAACAAAAAGTGATAAAATAGAAAATCATTTCTCAAACTTTTCCAATGCGGCACTCGCCGAACATTCCACAAATTTTGTCAGAGCAGGGATATTTATGCTATACTGAAGGAGGATAACAGAATATGTCCAAAGAAAAAATGAAACCATTAAAAGAGCTGAACCTTACAGACCGTTTTCTGTTTGACCAGGTGATGGAGGATATGGAGACACAGCAGGATGTATTGAGCATTATTCTTGAAAAAGAGATTCATCTCCTGACTCAGGTGCAGACAGAAAAGGAACAGAGGGTATCCCCTCTGGCGAAATCGATTCGGATGGATGTTTTCTCCATGGATGAGGATCAAACGGTATATAATACCGAGATGCAGAATAAGAAAACTGCGGATCTGGCAAAACGAAGTCGGTATTATCAATCTTTGATGGATACATCCCTGCTAAAGCCAGGTGACGTTAACTATAATCTGCTGAATGACAGTTATTTGATTATGATTATGACGTTTGACCTCTTTGGAGAAGGAAAATATCGCTATACTTTTCGGCCAAAGTGTGAAGAAGTGGGGGACTGTACGCTGGAAGACGGAGCGACCCGTATCTTCTTGAGCACAAAGGGGAAGAATCGCGATGAAGTGTCCAAGGAACTGGTGGAATTTCTCCAATATGTGGAAAAAAGCAGCGATCAGACGGCAGCTGCGTCTGAAAGTTTGAGGATTAAGCGTATTCATTCCAGGGTTTGTGAGGTAAGGACCAGTGAAGAGATAGGGGTGAAGTATATGCTGGCGTGGGAAGAAAAATGCTATGATAGGATGGAGGCCCGAGAGGAGGGAAGGGAAGAAGGTAGAGAAGAAGGAAGGGCGGAAATATTAAAGCAGATGATTGGAAAGAAGCTGGACAAGGGAAAAACCATACCTGAGATCGCAGATGCCCTGGAGATGGATGAGGGGTTGGTACGGAAATTTGCTGACCAGCTGGAAAAGGAGCCATTACAGCCTTAGTGAGCATACATATGAAAGAGAAAGCCATGATGACCGGGTAGGGGAAGAAATCTTCCCCTATCCGGTCTGCATAGTGGAATTTTCTGCTGTAAATCCCTGTGCATCCTGGGCAAATAGGGAAGTGCTGATTTAATTAGCGTTCTTTAGGGTTAGGTCATCTTCTCCATACACAGTCTCCTCTGTGACGGTTCCGCCAACTCCCAGGGTCTGCTCCATAATACGGAGGGTGAAACGGTCGGTGGAGGAGCTGATTGGCGTATCCAGGGGCCATTCAAAACCTTCCGCAATGTTCTCCATGGTGACAGACAGCTCAAAGGGGAGGCCCCCCAAAGAGCTATCTTCCGTTTGCAAGACTTCAGGCAGATACAGATCCCTCATGATGGTGGAGGAGGATGCGGTTTCCGCGGCAATCTGGATGGTAAAATGCCTGCCTGGGGTGGGATACTCCTGGTAAGCGGCAAACTGGTCCTCGGTCATATAGAGATGGATGATCCCTTTTAATTGGGACGCAATGGAGTAGGAGAGATCCTGAAACTCCAGAGTAAATTCCTCATACGAAAAACGCTGATCCGGAATATCGGCGGGAGGCTGGGAAACCTTCACCGGGAAGGTCAGGTACTGATTCTGGCACGCTCTCCATTTTTCCTCAAACGGTGCATTCGCAGGCGCGTCAGGGAGGGACTCATATATGGAGATAACCAGGAGAAACTGGAAGTCCCCGGTCATGGAAGGAGAGAAGTCCCGGTGGAAGACAAAGGAGTTTGGAAGCCCTTCGGTACTATAAGTGGCGGCCTCATCCGTAGCGGAAGCTTCGTGGATATAAAAGGGAGCAGTTTCGGATTCTATCTGATCAATATGAGCGTCATTAATAAATAGCATATATTGTTTCCCAACTTCCGTGGTTTCAGCATAAAGATATATTCCGTTTCCATCATACAAAATTTCTTTAATATCCAGAAGGGGAGCCGAAACGGGATTTGGAAGGGCGTCATAGTCTTCCGGCAGATTATCTCTGACAAAATCCGGCGGGGAGGTCAGCACCGTAACCCTGGGATCCGTCTGGATCGCTGCAGCGGCCTCAGGAGTGTTCAGCTCCCATGGGAAGGAGCGGCAAAGCTGAAAATCGGCCACCGGATCCGGAAGTGTCTCCTCGTAGGGATAAGACCCGGTATGCCATAAGCCGGATCCGGCCAGGGCGGTGAACCCCAGCAGCACAGCAGCGAGGGGCAGCAGAAGAATGCGGGACAGCCGTTTTCGTCGGGCCCCCTGAATGGGAGGATTAGACAGGGATTCCTGTGATGGCGGAGTGTGAGCAGACGGAGTGTCTGATGGAGAATCAGACTGACTGCCAGCGCAGGACTGAGCCGGGGCACTGGACAGATCATCATTTTCAAGATGGCGACGCAGCTCTTCTGTCACAGCCTGGTGGAAGAGTGCGGGCATCCGAGGGTAGTCCTGTTCCCAGTTTATGGGAGTTTCATTTTTATCAAAAGGTTTCATCATAATCCCTCCTGACTTTTGCGAAGATAACAGATGAAAGGGCGGCAGAATAGGAAAACGCAGCCAATTCAGCCGAGGAGCCGGCGCAGCCCATCCCGGCCCCGGGCCATGCGGCTTTTGACTGTTCCCTGGGGAATGCCCAGAATTTCAGACATTTCCTGGATGGAGTAGCCCTCCAGATAGTGCATCACCAGAACAAGGCGCAGCTCACAGGGGAGGCTAAGAAGCGCCCGGTAGAGATCGGAATAGTCTTCCTCCGGGGAGGTGGAAATTCCTTCCGCATAATCCTCCAGAGGCAGGTGCCTGCTGTTCTCCCGGAGAATACGGTAACATTGGTTGATCAGGATACGGATCAGCCAGGTCTTGACGCAACGGTCATCCCGCAGAGTATGTAGGCTGGCAAAGCCGGCAGCGATCGCTTCTTGGGCAGCATCCGCACAATCCTCATCCCTTTTCAGAATGGACTTGGCGATCCAGTACAGCTGCTGCTCGTGGCTCAGAATCAGCCGGGTAAATTCGGTTTTATCCATAAAGCATATCTCCCTTTCTTTTGCGGAAACACTTTTCAGGATTTTTCTCTTTCTATATATTAGATCATTTGCCGGGGGAAAAAGTTCACGAAAAAAGCTCCCCGGGGGCGCAAATGGTTAAATTTGCCCTGCTGCTTGCAGCACATCCCGGGGAGCGGCCAGGGAAGTGACGAGTACCGATTTCATCGGCGCTCCCCTGGATTTAGAAACAAGGCTGGAAAACCGGCTTTTGTGCCGCCAGCAAAAACCGATGAATGGTGCCCTGGATCACGCCTTTCTGCTCCAGAATCTCCTGAGCACGAAACAGCCCGTCCAGGCAGCTGTCCACGGAAAAGCCGGGAAATTCCCAGGGGAGCACCCGTGCAAACCAGACCAGCGCACCCACGTCATAAAATCTGATAGGCCGGAAGGCCTCCTCGCCCCGGAGGATAAAAAACCCGGCTCTCTCAAATATTTCCCGGGTTTTATCCAGAAACAGATCAGGATAGGGAAGAGGAGGGGCGGGAGACAGGAGAAGCTCCACCAGATCCCGGTCGTTGCGGGCACCCACCTGTTCTGTGAGAAAGATGCCGCCCGGTTTCAGTACCCGGTCAATTTCCGCCGCGTGAAAGCCGCCGTGTCGATTTATGATCAGATCATAGGATTCATCCGAAAAAGGGAGACAAACTTCGGGATCTGCCTCCCGGAAATCAATGCCCAGGGGAAGGAGGCGCTCCCGGCAGAGCCGGACGTTGGGAGGATAGCCTTCCGTGGCTCCGGTATTGTGGTGCGGATGTTTCAGCGACAGCAGAAATTCCCCGCCGCCGGTGTCCAGATCCAGCAGCCTTTTCTCGGGGGTCAGATAGCTGCGCAGAACCTGGTCATAATCCCAGGGAAGATCCTGCTCCTCCTCATACCTTCCGTGGATATGGGAAAAATCCCAGCCATGCATGTGAGCCAGCTCCTCTTCCCGGTGCCATTGCTCCAGTAAATGTTCATGGTTTGCCATAGTGATCATTCCTTTTTAATATAACGGAATACAGCAGGCAGTGCAGCCAGCTGTGTCCGGGTTCTACTCTTCGTTTGGCTACAGTATATCATGGGAGAAAAAGAACCGCAATTTGCTGCTAAAAGGACAAAAATCTTAAGAATTTCTGCTGTTTACATATATTAGGCAAGAGATTATACTGGATAATGAATCATCAGTATAAAACGGTGTTTTGCCGCGGTGAAAGCGCCTATGCAGAGGTGTTTTCACCTGACATAAAAGCTGGGGGTGCCCCGGTGAAAATGCAAGGAGGAAGTGACCATGAAAATAAGATCCCGCAGATTGTTAGCGGTTTTGCTGGCTGCGTCTATGGCGTTGGGGCAGGGAAGTATTAGTGCGCTGGCGGAGGGGGAGACCCAGGC
>DBFBJF010000284.1:0-7007 GCA_048203265.1 Candidatus Merdiplasma sp. | reverse complement strand
TTACAAAATCATGCACAAATGATATTCTATACGAAGGGAGGATTTTTGTATGTTTAAACGAAAAAAACGCAGTTTTTATCTGCTTCTTGCCAGTTTTTTTATCATTCTTTTGATCTGTTTTGTCCTGGTTGCGTTTCTGGTATTCCGCAATTCCGGGCAAATGCCCAATAAAGCAAAGCATGACTATCAGCAGGCGGCGCAGAAAGCCATGGATTCGGTTGCATTAAATCTCAGTGATTTTGAAGAATACGCATCCCTCCTTGCCTCCAACAGTGAGGATCTGCTTGCGCAGTTCTCCTCCATGGACTATGAGACCATCCGCAGTGCTGATTTTTCTTCACTGGAGGAGCTTTTCATCTCCACCTATGTTTCACAAAACAAGGTCAGCTGCGCTGTTCCGTTTCTATATTTTCGCCAAAGCGATTACGCCATTCGCATTGGCAATACTTCCGATCTGATTCGCGATGGCGAGATTACACAGTTTCTCGGACTGACGCAGGAAGACTGGAATCTTCTGACAGATGCAGCCGATGCACCGGTTGCTTTTATCGAACAGACAGACCGAATGACCTTCGCCCGGCTGATGCTGGCTGAAGAAATTTATCCGGGCACCGTACTGATCTACGGAATTCCGGCAGGCACTATCATTTATCAGATGAACCGTCATTATCTTCCGGAAAACTCCTGGGTTATGATGTTCAGCAGCAATGACCAGTTCCTTCTGTCTGATGAGATGCTGCCGGAAGATTTGAATCTGTCTTACCATATGCTGGATGAGAATTCCGGACAGCAGTATCTGTCTGCCTCCGGGGCCAAGTATTTCCTTTATGATCAGACGATCCCACGGACAGACTTGAAAATGGCGGTTCTAATTCTGGATGAGCTGACTCTGCCTCTTTACCGCTCTGCGTTTCGGACCCTTTTGATCATGTTTCTGCTGATTTTCTGCGTCGGAGGCAGCCTTTCGTGGCTCTTTGCCAGAAAGCTTTACCACCCTGTTTCCGCGCTTCTTTCCCATCTTCCCGTCTCCGAGTTGGAGGACCAAAGAGATGATTTACAGCAGATACAATATTTTGTGGACAGCCTGGTGAATCGCAATGAAACCTATGAGGGCCGGATACAAAAACAGCGCAGGCTTCTTTCCGCCAGCCTGTTTCTGCGCCTTCTGGACCGCACCCTGAATATGAATGCTGACATTGAAAAATATCTTGCGGAATCCGGTTTTCCTGTGGCCGCAGAGCGCTATATCCTTTTACAGTTTACGCTCACTCATCCGGAAGACACCCTTCTTCCAACGTCTTCCCTCATGGATTCGCTGGCTTTCTGTGATGCTCTGAGAGGACAGTTCAATTCTCAGGATTTTGACGCCTTCGTCGTATCCTGTGCGGATTCTTATTTGGCGCTGGTGGATCTTACCGGTCAGGAAAAAATGCCTGATTTTAATCAGATTCATCACATGAAAATGGACGGCTTTGCTCTCCATTTGCTGATTTCTGTCAGTGAACCCTTTACATCCTTTGAGGATCTGCCTACCGCCTACACGCAGGTAACCTATGTCTCGGATTATCTGATGCTGAGCGGCTTGGTACAGAAAACAGAAACCTACCATGATCTGCTCTCTGCCCATGTCGGCTCCTCAAAAGACAGCTCTTTCCTCTCTGCCGTACACCGGCTGGCCAACCAACTGCAGTCCGGCAGCTACACTGCAGGAGAAGCTGAGCTTGACATCATTTTTTCTTCCCTGGCAGAATCAGGCTCCAGGGATTTATGCCGATCCCGGATTTCCTATCTGCTTGACACACTGCACTTGGCCATCGCCGGGAGCGACCTGGACAGTCAGAAGGTCCAGGAACTTTTTGCTCAGCATTCCATTGACCGAAATGCCGGGCTTTCCCTTTTGCGGCGTCAGATCGGAGAACTTTTGGAGCAGCTTCCTTCCTGCGTTTCTGAAACTCCCAGGGATACTCAGCTTATTCAGGAAATCCGAAATTATCTGAAAGATCACTGTACAGACAGTACACTGTCAGCTGGGGTGGTGGCGGAACAGTTTCACGTCAGCCTCCCGTGGCTCTCCATTCATTTTAAATCGGAGACCGGAACCGGATTCTTGGATTATCTCCATCGCTGCCGCCTGTGGCTGGCGAAGAAAAAGCTGACGGAAACGGATGACAACATTCAGGATCTGGCTATCGCCTGCGGCTATACCAGCGCAGCCACTTTCTCCCGCACTTTCCGGCGCTATGAGGGGGTCACGCCCAGCTGGTACCGACAGAGTCACCGCAAATTTTCCGCAGATCAGAAGGATTAAGGGCACTCGATTAAAAATACTGCTGGAGACGATGTGCGCAGAGAGTGGCGAAGTATTAACACTCCGCCTCTCTCTGCGCCCTCTGTGATTCCCTTTTTCGATTATTTTATCTTATTTTTCCTCCGGCCTCTTCCCTGTCATCAGATCAGCCAGGGTGATCCCGTCAAAATACCGGTCGATCATCTCCCCCAGCTCCTTCCACATGGAAATGGTGGGGCAGCGGTCCGCCCGCTCACAGGGCTCGGCTCCGCTCTCCAGACAGGATACCGGGGCAAAGTCACCCTCCGTCAGGCGAAGGATCTCCCCCACCTTGTAGTCCCCGGGACTGCGGCAGAGGCGGTAGCCTCCGCCTTTCCCGTGAACGCCCTCAATCAGATGGTTCTTGGTGAGCACCGGAAGGATTCGTTCCAGATACTTCAGGGAAATTCCCTGGCGCTTTGCGATATTCTTCATAGGGATGTACTCCCCCTCCCCGTGTTGCGCCAGGTCGATCATCACCCGCAGCGCGTATCTTCCTCTGGTTGAAACAATCATGGTCTCACCTCTCCACCCCTATCCCTTTTCCACCATTTTACCACGGTCCTCTTCTGGTCTCAAGATTTTTCATGGTTTTTGTGATAGTCCTGGATAGCAGCCTTGATGGCTTCCTCCGCCAGCACAGAGCAGTGCATTTTGTGGGGCGGAAGGCCGTCCAGGGCCTGGGCTACCGCCTTGTTGGTCAGCTTCAGGGCCTCCTCCACAGATTTTCCCTTGATCATCTCCGTGGCCATGGAGCTGGAGGCAATGGCGGAGCCGCACCCGAAGGTCTCGAATTTCACGTCCTTAATCTGATCGTCCTCAATTTTCAGGTAGATTTTCATAATATCCCCGCACTTGGCGTTTCCCACTTCTCCCACGCCGTTGGCGTCCTCGATCACCCCCACGTTTCTGGGATTGTGGAAATGATCCATCACAATATCACTGTATAATGCCATAACTTATGCCTCCTTTGTCATAAACTGCAATTTTCCCGATGTCAGATCTCTCCAGAGCGGCGAGATCCCTCTTAAGTATTCCACGGTCTCCCGGACTGCCCGGATCATATAGTCAATTTCCTCCTGAGTATTCTCCTCATCGATGGTGAGGCGCAGGGATCCGTGGGCCAGCTCATGGGGCCTGCCGATAGCCAGCAGCACATGGCTGGGGTCCAGTGATCCTGAAGTGCAGGCGGAACCGGAGGAAGCGCAGATTCCCTTGTCATCCAAAAGCAGCAGCAAGGATTCCCCCTCGATCCCCTCAAAGCTGAAGTTCACATTTCCGGGCAGCCGATGCTCCCGGTCCCCGTTTAAGATTGCATGAGGAATCCGGGTCAGCCCATCGATCAACCGATCCCGGAGGGCCGTCACCTTCGCGCTGTTCTCCTCCATCTTCTCCAGGGCCTCCTCAAAGGCAGCCGCCATTCCCATGATGGCCGGAATGTTTTCTGTCCCCGCCCGTTTTCCTCTCTCCTGGGCGCCGCCGTAGATCAGGTTTTGGAGGGGAATGCCCTTTCTGGCGTAGAGCACTCCGATTCCCTTGGGCCCGTGGAATTTGTGGGCGGAGAGGGAGAGCAGGTCGATGTTGTCCCGCTCCACATGGATGGGCAAATGTCCCGCCGCCTGTACCGCGTCCGTGTGAAAGATCACCCCGGCTCTCCGGCAGACCTCACCGATCTGTGAAATGGGAAGAATGGTGCCAATCTCATTGTTGGCGTACATCACTGTCACCAGACAAGTATCCGGGCGGATGGCCTCCTCCACCTGCTCAGGTGTGATCAGTCCCCGCTCTCCCACATCCAGCAGTGTCACCTCAAATCCCTGCTTTTGCAGTGCCTCCAGGGTGTGAAGCACCGCATGGTGCTCGAAAGCAGTGGATATAATGTGTTTCTTCCCTTTTCGCTCCCCCAGCCTGGCCGCTGTGAGGATGGCCTGATTGTCAGCCTCGCTGCCGCCGGAAACAAAGGTAATCTCCTTGGGGCTGCACCCCAGCCCCGCCGCGATCTGCTCTCTGGCTTTCATCAGCGCTTCCGCGGCCTTCTGCCCCTGGCTGTGAAGGCTGGAAGGATTGCCGTATACCTGATCCATATAGGGAAGCATGGCCTCTATGGCTCTTCTGCTCATCTTTGTTGTTGCCGCATGGTCTGCGTATATATTCATAAATAACCTCCTTATCTGTTTGTTGTCTGTTTTTCATCGCTGCCGTTCGTCTCACCGGCTGCGAAGAGAGGCGTAGACAGGTACCGGTCTCCTGTGTCCGGCAGGAGCACCACGATGGTCTTTCCTGCGTTCTCCGGTTGGCCCGCCAGCTGCAGTGCAGCCCACAGAGCCGCCCCCGACGAAATCCCCGCCAGGATTCCCTCAGTCCTGGCCAGCATTTTTCCGGTGGCGAAGGCATCCTCATTGGATACCGGGATGATCTCGTCATAAACGCCCGTGTTCAGCACCTGTGGTACAAATCCTGCTCCGATGCCCTGTATCTTGTGGGCGCCGGATCGGCCCTGGGAGAGCACCGGGGAGTCGGCGGGTTCCACCGCCGCCACCTTGATCTGAGGATTTCTCTCCTTCAGATACTCTCCCACTCCGGTCACAGTTCCACCGGTACCAACTCCAGCCACAAAGATGTCCACCTCCCCGTCTGTGTCCTCATAGATCTCCGGCCCGGTAGTCTCCCTGTGAATCTGGGGATTAGCCGGGTTAGAAAACTGTCCCGGGATAAAGCTTCCGGGAATTTCTTCCGCCAGCTGTCTGGCCTTTTCGATGGCCCCCTTCATTCCTTTTGCGCCCTCCGTCAGAACCAACCGGGCGCCGTAGGCTGCCATCAGCTGTCTGCGCTCCACAGACATAGTTTCAGGCATCACCAGGATCACCTGGTATCCCTTAGCCGCTGCCACCATGGCAAGGCCGATTCCTGTATTTCCGCTTGTGGGCTCTATGATCACCGATCCTTCTTTAATCAGTCCTCTCTTCTCCGCATCCTCCAGCATCGCCCTGGCAATCCGGTCTTTCACCGATCCGGAGGGATTGTAGGCCTCCAGCTTGGCCAAAATTCTGGCATGAAGCCCCAAAGACTGTTCCAGATGCGTCAATTCAACCAAAGGTGTTCTGCCAATCAACTGATCGGCGGATGTATAAATATTTGCCATTGCTTGATTCTCCTTATATTCAGTATTTACCTACTTATTTGATTGGTTGTATTTTACATTTATTTACCTACTTTGTCAATAGGTAATATGGTCAAAAAAAGAGCGAACAACCGTCCGCTCTTATCATTTCTCATATGTAATTTTTGATTACCAGCATCTCACTGCGCAAACCGGCGTGGAGTAGTAAGCGTCTCCCCATACGATACCGGAATTGCTGTTTGCAGCATGAACGATTGCTCCGTTTCCTGCATAGATGGCAACATGATCGATGCCGCCGCCTGAACTGTAGAACAGCAGGTCTCCGGGCTGAATATTAGCCAGATCAACGGAAGTTCCGTTTCCTGCCTGGGCATCTGCCGTTCTGGACAAATAGATGCCGAAGTTAGCAAATACAGACTGAACAAATCCGGAGCAGTCAGCACCTTCTGTCAGGCTGGTACCACCATAAACATAAGGATTGCCAACAAACTGGGAAGCGTAATTGACGATCTCCTGTCCTAATCCGGAAGTGGGCGCCTCTGTCTCGGTGTATGTGGGCTCAGTCTCGGTATAAACCGGCTCAGTCTCTGCGGGAGCCTCGGTGGAGGTGTAATCCTCCTCAATCTCCTCAACATACTCCTCTTCCTCGCTGTAGGAAGTGTCTGCCTCGGTATCATCGTAATATACGTCAGCGTCGCTTACATCCTCATAATACACATCATCGGAACTATCTTCCACGTAATCCTCCGCAGGAGCTTCGGTCTCCGTGTATACCGGTTCAGTCTCTGCGGGAGCCTCGGTCTCGGTATAAACCGGCTCGGTCTCCACGGGAGCTTCGGTCTCGGTATAAACCGGTTCAGTCTCCACAGGAGCTTCGGTCTCGGTATAGGTCTCCTCAGCAGCGTAATCCTGAGCTTCCTCCTCAGCCGCAGCCGCTTCCTCAGCGTTCAGACGAGCAGCTTCCTCCTCCAGGGTCTCAGCGGTGGGATAGTAGGTCTTATACTCTACATAATAGGCATTTACATATCCGTAAACATCATCGCCAAGGGCAACCTTCATCCAATCCCCGTCGTAGGCAACCACCTCAAGCTCGTCCGTGCTATGAGCCACATCAATCACTTCACCATCCTCGCTGGGATTGGAGCGAATGTTCAGATCATCGGGATGAACCACAGCCACATTGTAGGCCACCTGCTGGGCAATGGCTTCCGCCTCCTCGCCTGTAGCGAAATAGTCAGTAGACACATAACCGTAGGCATTTCCGGACTGGATCTCAAACCAGTCACCCACCTGGGCGATCACGACAGCGGAATCGTTGTTGTGCATCTTAGCAGTCACTTCCGCGTCCGTGCTGGCATCGCTGCGCACGTTGATATAATCACCGCACTGGGCGAAAATCAGCTCACCCGCCATGGAAGTGTCCACCTCAGTCTCATCGACAGCTTCTGTCTCCGTCTCGGTTTCAGTCTCTGTCTCCTCGGCAGTTTCTGTCTCAGCTTCTGTCTCTTCTGCAGTTTCAGTTTCAGCATCTTCTGTTGTGGGAACTGTCTCCGCTGGTAC
>DBFBJF010000283.1:0-13986 GCA_048203265.1 Candidatus Merdiplasma sp. | reverse complement strand
GCAAGGAAGCCATAATTCCCTGACCGTCTCTTTTTTTATTTATTGAAATGCCGCCGGTTCCGGCCGCCGATACAGCAACATGCTCCCCGGTCAAATCCGTCTGGCATCTTCAGATCCAATATCTTTCTGTGATGAGGAGGTTGCTTATTATGAAAACACTGGGTTACTACAATGGAACAGTTGGGGAGCTGGAGGAAATGAGCATTCCCATGAACGATCGGGTTCACTGGTTCGGTGACGGTGTCTACGATGCCGGCCCATGCAGAAACTATCATATTTTCGCACTGGACGAACATGTGAACCGGTTCTTTCACAGCGCGGAACTCTTAAAAATCAAAATGCCTGTCACAAAGGATGAGCTGAAAGACCTGCTGCAGCAGCTGGTTCTCAAAATGGATACGGGAAATCTCTTCGTCTATTATCAGGTCACCCGGGGAGCAGGCCCCGGCCCTCGCAGCCACACCTTTGAGGATCTGCCCGGGAACCTGTGGGTTACCCTGACCCCCGCCGAAATCTCTGACGGAAAGAACCCCATTCGGCTAATTACCACGGAGGATACCCGATTTTTTCACTGCAACATCAAGACACTAAATCTGATTCCCTCTGTCATGGCTTCCCAGAGAGCCAAGGAGGCGGGATGTCAGGAAAGTGTATTTTACCGTCCCGGCGGTCGGGTGACAGAGTGCGCCCACAGCAACGTCCATATCCTGCAGAGCGGCGTGCTGCGCACTGCGCCCACTGATAATTTGATCCTGCCCGGCATCGCCAGAGCCCATCTGCTGGGAATCTGCAAAAAGCTGGACATCCCGGTAAATGAAACTCCCTTTACCCTGGAGGAGCTTTTCGCAGCGGATGAGGTGATTGTCACCAGCTCCAGCAATCTGTGCCTTTCTGCCAGTCAGATCGATGGAAAGCCTGTGGGCGGTAAAGCTCCGGAATTGCTGGAACGGATCCGCAGCGCACTGCTGGAGGAATTTTATCAGGCTACCGAGGAGCATCCGCTCAAAGAAAAATTCGCATAAACCGGGGAGGGATATACTTTGGCTCAGATGAGACTGCTCCCAGCCGGGGACCGGGCCCTGGTGGCGGAATTTGGAAATGAGATCAGCCCGGAAATTAACAATCTGGTACAGGCTCTGGCTGCTGCCGTCACAAAACAGAATGTGGCAGGAGTAGAGGAGCTGGTTCCCACCTTCCGCTCACTGCTGATCTGCTATGATCCTGACATTCTGCCATTGCGGGAGCTCGTCCGGGTTCTGCGAACGCTGGAGCCGAAAGAAACAGGCGCTGTTTCCACCGCAAGACGAATTCTTCGGATCCCCTGCTGCTATGGCTCCCACTTTGGGCCTGACCTGTTGGAGCTGGCAAAAGAGAAGGGGATGACACGGGATGAGATCATCACGCTGCACAGCCAGACTGACTATCGGATCTACATGCTGGGCTTTCTCCCTGGATTTGTGTATCTGGGCGGCCTTGACAAACGATTAGAGGCCAAAAGGCTGTCCACTCCCAGGGTCAAAATCCCGAAGGGTTCCGTGGGAATCGGCGGCAGCCAGACGGGTGTCTACCCCCTGGATTCTCCGGGCGGCTGGCGGTTGATTGGCGCTACGCCCGTGGATTTTTACGACCCCAATCGAGAGCAGCCCATTCTGTGCCAGGCGGGAGAGTATATCCGTTTTGAGCCGATTAGCTCCACGGATTACTATGATATCCGACAGATGATACAAAAAGGAACCTACACCCCGGAAGTTCTGACGATGAACGTATGAGGTAAGGCAGAAAGACTGCTTTTGCCCCGGCAATAAACAGAAGTTTCGGCAGAAAGGAGCTTATATGGCAATCAAAGTACTTGTCCCCGGTCCTCTGACCACGGTTCAAGATATCGGACGTTTCGGCTACCAGCAGTTTGGTATGCCCTGTTCCGGCGTGATGGATCCGGAGGCTTATAAAAAGGCAAACCGACTGGTGGGAAATGAAAAAGGCGAGGCTGTACTGGAATTTACCCTGCTTGGAGGCATGTATTTGTTCGATCAGGATGCCCTGATCGCTCTCTCCGGCGCTGACATGGATCCCACCGTGAACGGAACTCCAGTTCCTATGAATCGCCCCCTCCTTGTGAAAGCCGGATCCACTCTGTTCCTGGGGCCCGCCCGTTCCGGATGCCGGACCTATCTGGCTGCTGCGGGAGGTATCCTGGTTCCCTCAGTAATGGGCAGCCGCTCCACCAACTTAAAATGCGGCATTGGAGGTTTCGAGGGCCGGGCTCTGCAAAAGGGGGATGTACTGATGCTCTCCCCACAAAATCCCAATGCTCCGAATACCATCGCGGCCGATCTGGAACGCAATCTGGAAGGGCAAACCGAATGTCCGTCTGAATTCCCCGCCCACCCAGTCTATCCCTCCTGTATCACCCTGCGTGTGATCGAGGGACCCCAGGCGGACTATTTCACGGAAAAGGGACTTTACACCTTTTATTCCGGCATCTACACCATGACAGAGGAAAACGACCGGATGGGATGCCGCATGGATGGCCCTTCCATAGAAAGTATTCATGGAACGGACATTATCTCGGACGGCATCGTCTTCGGTTCCATCCAGGTAACCCCCGCCGGGCTGCCCATTGTCCTGATGGCGGACCGTCAGACCACTGGCGGCTATGCCAAGATCGCCACAGTCTGCTATTCGGATCTGCCGCTCCTGGCACAGTGCCGCCCGGGAGCATCCATCCGTTTCCAGAAGATGGATTTTGACGGCAGCTTTGATTGATTTTTCTGAGATATGAGGAAGGAGACAATATGAATACTTCTGATATGACCCCAAGAGAGGTTCGCTCCCTGATCCGTCAGGGAAGCATTACAGGCCCCACTGCCGGCATGTGTTCCGGCTATGCCCAGGCCAACCTGGTGATCCTGCCGGCTGGTCTGGCGGGAGATTTTCTCCTGTTTACCCAGCGCAATCCGAAATCCTGCCCGCTTCTTGAAGTGAGTGATACCGGCAGCCGCCAGCTGCACACCATAGCCGCAGACACGGACATTGCCAGGGATATTCCCCGGTATCGGATTTACCGCTATGGAGAACTGGTTTCTGAGGTGACGGACATCTCCTCTCTGTGGCAGGACGATTTTGTCAGTTTTCTCATCGGCTGCAGCTTCTCCTTTGAAGCCGCCCTGCTGGAGGCGGACATTCCGGTACGCCATATTGAGGAGGGCTGCAATGTTCCCATGTATAAGACCAACATTCCCTGTGCCCCCGCCGGGGTCTTCCACGGAAATATGGTGGTGAGCATGCGGCCTATTCCCCATGAGCTGGTACCCCGCAGCGTGCTGATCACGGGAGAAATGCCCCGGGTGCACGGTGCTCCTATCCACATCGGTTATCCGGAGCACATCGGTATCACCCACCTGGACACCCCGGACTTTGGGGATATGGTCACCATCCGGGACGGCGAAGTCCCTGTATTCTGGCCCTGCGGCGTGACGCCCCAGAATGTGGTAATGGAGTCAAAGCCGCCCCTTGCCATCACCCATGCGCCGGGGCATATGTTCCTCACGGATTTAAAAAATACCAGCTTAAAATATTAGGGAGTTATTGAAATTTTTGCGACAAACCCTTCTCTTAATATATAGAAAGGACGGATTTAAGTATGGGAAAAGTGGTTGATCTGAACTGTGACCTGGGGGAGAGCTTCGGAAATTATAAGTGCGGCATGGATGAAGAAATTATCCCCTACATTACCTCTGCCAACGTGGCCTGCGGCTTTCACGCCTCCGACCCGGTGGTGATGCAAAAAACGGTAGCTGCCGCAAAGGCCAGCCATGTGCGGGTAGGCGCCCATCCCGGATTTCAGGATCTGGT
Organism: Candidatus Merdiplasma sp.; assembly: GCA_048203265.1. Taxonomy (GTDB): domain Bacteria; phylum Bacillota; class Clostridia; order Lachnospirales; family Lachnospiraceae; genus Merdiplasma. Next base: position 10,131 of record DBFBJF010000283.1, on the reverse strand, counting down.
AGGCTTCGGGCGAAGAAATATGTATCTTTCCTCGGACGAGATCACTGCCATCGTGGAATATCAGATTGGCGCGCTGAGTGCGTTCTGCACCGCCAACGGCACCAGACTGCAGCATGTGAAACCTCACGGAGCCCTCTACAATATGGCGGTGGTGGACGACAAAATTTCCGATGCCATCTGCAAAGGGATCCGCGCTGTGGATCCCTCTCTGATTCTCCTGGCCCCCGGGCACAGCAAACTGGTGGAGGCAGCGGAGCGCTACGGTCTGGCCGCCGCCCGGGAAATCTTTGCCGACCGGGCTTATGAGGAGGACGGAACCCTGGTCTCCCGCAAAAAGCCGGGGGCTCTCATCTCCAACCCGGATGACGTGGTGGACCGGGTGGTACAGATGATCAAAAAGGGAACAGTCATCTCCATAACCGGAAAAGAGATCCCGGTAACCGCGGACTCCGTCTGCGTTCACGGAGACGGCCCGTCCGCCCTGGCCCTGGTACGCAGCATCCGGGAAGGACTGCGCCGGGAGGGAATCCGCATCGCTCCCCTTTCCCAGGTGATATGCCGGGAGCGGGAGGCCTCCTTGAAGTGTTCCTGAGTCCGGGGAAAGCTGCCGTCACTGTCACGTTTTTTATCAAGGGAGGAATTGAATGAAATACCCATCCACCCAGGCAGCTCCCGCGCTGCCTCAGTCTTCCATCGAGGAAATCTCCCTGCGCTACTCCAGCCGGGGAATGACCATTCTGCGGCAGTATCTGCGGGAGGATTACTGCCGTCACACAGCAAAGCGTCTGCTGTCCCTGCCCCGGGGCAGCGTTCTCCTGACCACAGGCTTCTATGTGGCAGGTGTGGCTGAGACGGACGGGCCTCCGGGAACTCTGTGCCTGGCTGCGGCCCTGAAGAAGCTGGGGTTTTCCCCCACCATCGTCACAGACCATATCTGCCGGAATCTGTTTGAAATGGAGCGGATCCCAGTCACCTACGTGGATGTGGCGGACGGGCGTCTGACATATGAAACCCTTCTGCAGCGATACAAGCCTGTGGCGCTCATCTCCGTGGAGCGCTGTGGCCGCAACCGCAAAAATGATTACGCCAACATGCGGGATGTCAGCATCGCAAAGGAGACCGCGTCCATCGATACGCTCTTCGAGCTGGCCGCCGACCGTGACATACTCACAATCGGCATCGGGGACGGCGGCAACGAGATCGGCATGGGAAATCTGAAGGATGTGATTGCCCGTCAGCTCTCTCTCACTCCCTGTACCATCACCGTGGATGAACTGATTGTGGCCACCACCTCCAATTGGGGGGCATACGCCCTGGCAGCCTGCATGGAACTTTTCTCCGGCAAACCGCTTCTGCCCGCTTATCAGGAGATAGCGGACTTTCTGAAGCGGATCGTATCACTGGGATGCGTGGACGGGGTGACAAAGAAACAGGAACCCACCGTGGACGGCTTTTCCCCCGACGTGGAGGAGGAAATTTTTCAGGCGCTGCTGAACGTCGCAAAAAAAAGCGGCATTGCCAGTCCCGGACAACGGAGAACTTCCTGATTTGGCACGCATCAGATCATATCGTCAGTCTGTCCCCATCTCCTCTCCGATTATCAGCCTGGCTCCGCCGTAGATACCGGCCCGGCTGCCAAGGGCCGCCAGGCGGAAGGCCGTATGCTCACAGGGGGGATAGGCATACTTCCGGTAATGCTTTCTGACATATTCCAGCACGATCTCACCGGCCTTTGACACACCGCCGCCGATCACCACCACCTCCGGGTTGAGCACACAGGTACAGCTGGCCAGAGCCTTTCCCAGGTACTCGCCGAACTGGTCGGCCACCCGGACCGCCAGGGCGTCCCCCTCCCGGGCCGCCTCGAAGATGGTCTTGGCAGATACTTCCTGCCCTCTTAACAGGGACGGCTCATGGGAGGACGCCAGAGCCCGCTCCGCCAGACGCCGGAGCCCTGTACCGGAGGCCAGCTGCTCCAGGCAGCCATACTTTCCGCAGTTGCACCGCTCCGTCATGTGATCTTCCACATGCATATGCCCGATCTCGCCGGCGGCCCCATCGGCTCCGGAGAGGATCCTGCCATTCACTACGATTCCACATCCAATTCCCGTACCCAGCGTCACAAAAATCATGCTGTGGCAGCGGGCACCGCTGCCCTTCCAGATCTCTCCCAGCGCTGCCAGGTTGGCGTCATTTTCCACCCGTACCGGCATTCCGGCCAGACTGCTCAGCTGCCGGGCCAGAGGAACGTGATACCAGCCCAGGTTTTCCGCAAACAGTACCTCACCCTCCTGGGAGACCTGTCCCGGTACTCCCACTCCTGCCCCTGCCAGCTGCTCCGGCTTCAGTTCCAGACCTGCCAGCCGCTCTCTTAAGCTGGCCCCAATATCCGGAATAATCTGTGCGCCGCCGTTCTCTGTCCTGGTGGGGATACTCCACTTCTCCCGCAGTGTTCCCTTTCCGTCAAACAGGCCGAATTTTACTGAGGTGCCTCCTATGTCGATTCCCACACAATGCTTTTCCATCTCACACCTCCCCTGTCCTGTTCTGGCACTGAATCAGGATCTGTCCTTCTTCTGAAGCAGAACTGCTATAATAATAATGGCTCCCTTGAACGCCTCCCGCAGGAAGGGTGGTACGCCCCACAGATTCAAAAGATTGTTCATAATAGCGATGGTCATCACGCCCATCACCGTCCCCTGAATGGTGCCCCGGCCCCCGGAGAAACTGGTACCGCCCACCACCACAGAGGCGATGGCGTCCAGCTCATAGCCGGATCCCGCGTTGGCATAGTCCATGGACCCGATGCGGGCAATGGTCAGGGTTGCAGTCAGGGCCACCAGCAGCCCCATGAGCACATATACTTTACATTTCACCAGATTCACATTCACACCGGAGAGTCTGGCGGTTCGCTCGTTGCTTCCCACCGCGTATACCTGTCTGCCGAATACCGTCCGCTTGGCCACAATATAGAGAATCACCGCGAGAATGATCCAGTACAGAATAGGCAGAAGCATGTATCCGCCGATCTGGGCATTCGCCAGGTTACAGAAGGGCACCGGAACCGACGGGTTGGAGCTCTGCATGAAATGCTGGGTCACTGACCGGAAAATTTTCTGGGTTCCCAGTGTCACGATAAAGGGAGGGATCATTCCCCAGGATGCCAGGGAACCGGTAAAACCGCCCAGAGCCAGCCCCACCAGGATACCTACCGCGATGGCGATGATGTAGGCGGGAAGCCCTGTGATCCCCATGGCTTTCAAAACGCCGCCCGCTCCCGTATCCATCAGAACCATCATCACAGCTCCCACCGCCACCAGGGTGGAACCCACCGCCAGGTCAATGCCTCCGGAAATAATGACAAAGGTCATTCCCAGGGAGATGATGCCGATGCCGGCGTTATTTCTCAGCACGTTGGTAAAGTTTCGGATCCACAGGCTGAGACATTCTCCAAAGGAGCCGCAGGCCGAATAATTCAGTGCAAACGTCTGCAGAATAATCATAAACAGTAATACAAGTCCGATACTGAATAAGCAATTTCCCTTCCACTGACCCGCCAGCCAGCCCAGGACATTCTTATTTTGTGTTCCTTTTCCACTCATTCCCATGTCCTCCTGATTATTTATGTCCGCCGGTCGCAAGCCGCATAATGGTTTCCTCCGTCATCTCCTCCGGCAGAAGCTCATCCTGAATCCTTCCATGGTACATGACAACCGCCCGGTTGCAGATCCGGATAATTTCCTGAGCCTCACTGGAGAGGATCACCACCGCGATGTTCTGCCTGGCAAGATCCAGAATAATATTGTAGATATCCTCCTTGGCCCCCACATCCACGCCCTGGGTGGGATTGTCCAGAATCAGCAGCTTGGGGTTTGCCATCAGCCACTTTGCCAGAACTACCTTCTGCTGATTTCCGCCGGAGAGACTTCCGATCAGATCTGTGCCCTTTCCCAGCTTAATTTTCAGACTGTCCACAAATTTGTCGAAAAGCTTTTTCTGCCTGCCCGTGTCTATCAATCCATGCCGTGCCAGCCGCGGCAATACCGCGATTGACGCGTTCTCCATAATATTCATATCCTTAATAATACCGTTCTCTTTCCGGTTTCTGGGAACGTACCCAATGCCCAGACGCATAGCCTGCTGCACACTGGTAATTTTATGCTGCTTTCCCTCCACATAGATGGCTCCCCCATATCCTGGGGAACAGCCGAATACTGTCTGGAACACCTCTGTTCTTCCGTCTCCCAGCAGTCCCGTCACGCCCACTATCTCTCCTCTGTGAACAGACAGGGAAATATTCTGAAATTGTTTTCCCAGGGACAGGTTTTCCAGGCGCAAAATCTCCTCTCCCTGTGTGCACTCCCTTTGCAGGGATTCGGTGCGCACCTCATGGCCCACCATAAATTTTGCCAGCTCATTGATGTTTGTATCCCCCACATCTCCCTGAGCCACCAGCTGTCCGTCCCGCAGTACCGTATAGCGGTCGCAGAACTCCATCACCTCCCTCAGCTTGTGGGAGATAAATACAATCCCCACCCCCTGCTTCTTCAGCGTGCGCATCATGGAAAACACGTGCTCAATCTCCGGCTCCGTCAAAGATGTGGTGGGTTCATCCATAATAATCAGTTTTGCGTTCATCATCAGGGCCCGGGCGATCTCCACAATCTGCTTAAAGGAGGCGTCCAGATCCCTCACCATGGTCTTCGGATCAATATCCACCTCGATGCGCTCAAACACTCTGCGGGTCTGCTCACACATGGCTTCAATGTCCAGAAGTCCGTTCCTTTTCCGGATCTCCCTGCTGATAAACATATTCTCATATACGGCAAGGTCATTGATCAGGTTCAGCTCCTGATGGATAAAACCAACGCCTGCGTTCAGGGAATCCAGCGGGGTGGCAAATTCCATCTTCTGCCCGTCAATGGAAATGGTTCCTTGATCTGCCTGCAGCACACCGCCCAGAATGTTCATCAGTGTAGATTTCCCCGCGCCGTTCTCTCCCAGCAGCGCGCAGATTTCTCCTCCGGAAAGTGAGAAATCGATCCCCTGCAGAACATTGTTCGCTCCAAAAGATTTTGTAATCCCTTTCATTTCCAGTTTCATATCTGCCCTCCAGATTTCCTTTGAAAGGGCTGCCGCAGCAGCGGCAGCCCTTCCGCATCACATAATCAATTCGCTGATGAAAACGCTTCCTTAGTATGGGGAGGACTCGTCAAGGTATTCCTCGTAGTTCTCTTTGTCCACGATGGTGGTGGGGATAATCACTCTTTCTTCCACTGTCTCACCGTTGAGCAGCTGCACCGCCTCATCCACAGCGGTCTCAACCATAGCGGGAGAGTACAGCGCGGACGCTACATACATATCCTCGTACTGGGGCATCATGTTGAAGTACTCCTGGCATCCTCCGCCTCCGGTGATTACCTTAATGTCGGTTCTTCCGGCTTCCCGGATGGCCTGCAGTGCGCCGATGGAAGTCTCATCATCCAGAGAGTATACGGCGTCAATCTGAGGATTGTTCACCAGAATATCTGCCATGTCAGCCAGTCCTGCTTCTCTTGTGAACTGAGTGGCATACTCGATCACATTCCAGTTCTGGTCCAGCTCTTCCATCTGCTGATAGAATCCTGCCATACGCAGGTCATTTACGGAGCCCGCGGTGGGAACCGTCAGGGCGATCACTGTGCCCTCGCTGCCGATCTTGTCATAAATATAGTTGGCTCCCTGCACACCCATATCGGTATTGTCTCCAGTCACCAGATAGTAGCCGTCCAGGTCAAATTCCAGATCGAAGCACACCAGCGGAATACCCGCGTCCAGAATTCTCTGAAGGGATGCCTCCATGCCGTCCCACTGGGGATAAGCTACGATGGCGTCCACATTCTGAGTCAGAAGGTCATCCAGATCTGCCGTCATATCCTCCGCGTTTCCGCTGGTGGCGATGATATAATCGCTGATGGCTCCGCTCTCTTTCAGCTCTTCACATCTGGTCTCCGCATAGTACGCAACAGCCGCCACCCATCCGTGGGTTACTTCCGGGGCCAGCACGCCGATAACATAATCGCCGCCGGTGATCTCCGTGGTACTCTCCTCCGCCATTGCCGTCAACCCCGTTCCTGCCAGACAGCCCATGGTCATCCCCAATGCCAATACCATTGCCAATGCTTTTTTCATACCTTTTCTCCTTTCATTCACATGTGAATTTTTTATAACTAAAGCGCATCCGCTTATAGTTCGCCTTCCCCGTCTATCCTTTCTAAGAGAGATAATACCCCGGTCACCTGCTCTCTGCGGACAATCTCCGAGTCCACATTTCTGCGGGCGCAGGAGACGAAATGCTCCAATTCCTCCAGATACACTCCAGTGGGCGGAACGTTGATCCCCGTGGGGATCAGCCGCTTCTGGCTGGTATCCAGCTCCCTTGGCTCCTGTCCCTCCCGGTACAAGACTGCCTTTCCATCCCTGGCTTCCAGGACTCCACGTTCAAAACAGACCCGGTATCCCGCGGACCAGGTATAATTTCCCCGGTACCAAGCTGCCTCGGCACACACATGCACCGTCCCGGCATTCTCAAACTCATAGCAGAACCGGTACTGCTGGGCCATCTCATCTTCCGGCCCCCTGGCGGCAGTCACCTGATATTTCTTCGGCATGCCAAACAGACTCACCGCAAAGTCCAGATCATGAATATGAAGATCATAGGGCACCAACCCGCTTTTCTTCCGATCGGTCATCCACCCGCCGCTGGTCCAGGCCGGTTTGGAGGAGAGTCTCCAGAAATAGCCGTCCAGCATCCTGCCGCATCTTCCCTCCTTCACCATTTTTTCCAGAATTTTATATTCCGGGAAAAACCGCAGGACCTGCGCCACATAGAGATGATGGCCGTACTCCTCTGCTGTTCTGAATAAATCCTCTGCCTCCCGGGAAGTGAGGGCTAAAGGTTTCTCGCAGATTACGCTGCACAGCTTTAGCGCCTCCTTCACCTGCCCGTAATGCAGGTAGGTGGGGGTGCAGATGTCAATCAAATCCAGCCGTTCCTCTCTGGCCATCCGGGTAATCTCCCGATAGCCGGGCACCCCCCATTCCCGGGCTTTCTCCTGATTGCCGCAGACCGCGGCCACCAGGCAGCCCTCAATATACTGATAGTTCGTCCGGTGCACGGTTCCCATACCTCCCGTGCCCACAATTCCTACCCGAATCATACCGCCACCTACATCAAGGTGCGCAGATAACGATACGCAATCTCGATTCCTTCTCTCGTGTCCTCCATGGATCCCTCAAAAGCCCGGTCCTCACACTCCAAGCAGGCAGATCCCCGGTACCCCGTCTCATGAAGCTTGGTAATCAGCTTCGGGAAATCCACATCCCCGTATCCCGGCAGCTTGGGCGTATGCCAAAGCCCCGGATAGGTAAACCTTCCGTACTCTTCCACCTTCTCCTGGTCGATGTGAAGATCCTTGAAGTGCACATGAAAGATCCGGTCCGCAAATTCCACCACCGGCTTGTACACGTTCATCCCCAGCAAAATCATATGGGAGGGATCAAAACACAGCCCGATATTGGATCCCATGGCAAACATTCTGCGCCAAACCTGGGGCGTAGTGGCAAGATTGTTTCCCCCCGGCCATTCATCCTTTGTAAAATACATGGGACAGTTTTCAATGGCAATTTTTATACCTTTCCCCTCCGCGTATTGCAAAATAGGGGGCCAGACTTCCTCCATCAGCTCCAGGTTCTCTTCCACCGTCTTTGTCTTGTCTTTCCCAATAAAAGTGGTAACAAGAGGAACCCCCATCAGGGCCGCCCCGTCAATCACCTTGTACAAATGCGCTCTGGATCTTGCCGCTGTCCCGGGATCATCCGACAGGGGATTGGGGAAATAAGCCAGCGCGGCAATCTCCATCCCTTTACCCCTGGCGTACCCCATATACCGGTCCGCCTCCGCCTGCGTCATGCCCTCCACGTTAATATGGGAGACTCCGGCATATCTGCGCGCAGCCTTCTCCTTGGGCCAGCAGCAGACCTCCAGGCTGCGAAAGCCCACCGCTGAGGCGTAATCCACCACCTGCTCAAAGGAATACTCCGCCAATATAGCCGTGTGTAATCCCAGTTTCATCATCCTTGCTTCCTCCCTCCCCGGTTCCGGTTTGCTTTTTTCCGCTACAGTGTATATCCCGCCTTTCTCAGATAGTCTGCGGATTTCGCCACTGCCCGATTGATCTCCTCCAAATTTTTGGGGCCCTCTTTCGTGAACTCAATCTCCACTGAGAAAGGACACCCGTTTTTCTCCCTCTCCAAAACTTCAAAAATGCGGGGAAAATCCACATATCCCTCTCCCAGAGCCGGGAAGTTCCACTCTTTCTGTTCCCCCGCCTTATCCTTCAAATGCATATAGGCCACCTGATCCAGACACTCCTCCAAATCCCGGACTACATCCACGCCGCCGTAAAATATGGCGTTGGCCGTGTCGTAGTTGATCTTCACCAGGGGGCTGTCCACCAGTTCCACAATCTCTTTTAGTATCCGGCCGCTTCCGTGGTCACCGTGTACCTCCAGGACAAGCTGCATCCCCGCTTCCTCCAGATAGGGCAAAAAGACGCCGATGTGCCGGGCCACCGTCTCATTGGAGGCCTCCGCCGCATCCGCCAGATGGGCCTCGCCGATGGAAGATACGATATAATCACAGCCGAAAAACGCCGCCAGTCTGATATTATCAATAAAATCCCCCATCCTGGCCTCATCCATCAGACTGCAGTGCCCGCTCATGGAAAAAGGTACCATATCGTATTCCCGCAGCATATCCTTTACCCGCAGAAGCTGCCGGAAGGGCTGATCGGGAAATACGTGCTCCGTCCACCCCTTTGTAGCCGTCAGCTCCATAGAATGGAAACCTGCTTCGGCCGCTCCACGGATGGCTTCCTCAATGGAATATCCGTGATAGCAGTTAGAATTGATCCCCACAATCCTTTTCATATCTGATCCTCTCCTTCCGTTCTTCCTCACCGGATGGACAAATCTCCCAGCTTCGCGCTCTTTTCAATGGAATGCCGGACGCACTCCTGAATCATTCCCTCCACGCAGCAGGACGCATCCTCATCGATCCGAAGTTCCGGCATCACATCTTTGGGAAAATAAGGGCGAATCCGCTCTCTGATATAATCCAGCACGCTCTCATCCAAATATTTTCCCTGGATCACCACGATCTGGGGAGCCGTCACACAGCTGACACTGACAATCCCCTTGGCCAGCAGATCATAGTAGCGCTCCAGAAGCTCCCTGTCATGGGGATTCTCCCCGATAAGCCGCTGAATCTCCATTACGGATGTCTCAAAGTCCCCTCTCCCGTTTACCGGCTCGTTGCTGCTGTTCAGCTTCTCATGAAAAATCAAAAATCCCAGCTCCCCGGCAAAGTTTTCCAGTCCGCGGTGCAGCCGTCCGCCGATCACAATACCGGCGCTCAGGGCATTTTTTGCAAAGATATATACCAAATCGGAATACTCATCCCTCAGTCTGGTCTCATAGTATCCCAGTGTCATCATTCTGGTGTCATTCTCCACCAGTACATCCACGCCAAACCGTCTCTGCAGTTCCTCCTGGAGATTGTACTTCTCCCACTCCGGTATCTCCGGAATATGTTTGACCAGGCCGCTGCTTCTCACCACTCCCGGCACAGTCACCCCGATGGAGAGCACAGTCCCGGTCACCTGGCTCATCAGTTCCCTGATGCATGCGCACACAAACTCCAGATAGCTGTCCGCGCCGCTCTTATCGTACTCATACCGGCGCTCGCAGCAGATGGTTCCGGTGAGATCCACCAGGTAAGCTCCAAAACCGCCCCGCTCGTACAGAAGCAGGATCATATTGTGGGATCGGTCCGCCTCATACAGGATGGCCTTGCGGCCCACTCCTTCTCCTCCCCGGCCCGTCTCTTTGATCCAGCCCTCTCTCAGCAGCAGATCCACCCTTTTTTTCACTGTGGGAAGGCTCAGCGCTGTGCCCTCGGCGATTTCGGGCTTGGAAACCGGTCCCTCCCGATAAATAAAGTCCCTCACAATATCCGAATTAAGATTTTTCAACAACTGCGGTTTTCCAACTAACATGAGCGATACATCCTTATTCAGAAACTTTGTTTAT
>DBFBJF010000282.1:0-5421 GCA_048203265.1 Candidatus Merdiplasma sp. | reverse complement strand
AGCGTATTCTGGGATCAGAATACGCTGCTTTTGAGAAAAGCTATGAGCAGCCCCGCAAGTATGGGCTTCGGGTGAATACAGCCAAGATTGCACCGGAAGAGTTTGAGCGAATTGCCCCCTTCCATCTCTCCAGGATTCCCTGGATCCCGGGGGGATATTTCTATGAGGAGCAGGATGCCCCGGCCAGGCATCCCTTTTACTATGCGGGCCTTTACTATCTTCAGGAGCCCAGCGCCATGACTCCGGCCAGCGTCCTGGATGTGAAGCCGGGAGACCGGGTGCTGGATCTGTGCGCGGCGCCGGGCGGAAAGGCCACGGCTTTGGGAGCTAGGCTGAAGGGTGAGGGGATCCTGGTGGCAAACGACATCAGCGCCTCCAGGTGCAAAGCCCTTCTGAAGAATCTGGAAGTGTTCGGCATCTCCAATGCCCTGGTGACCAACGGCGTACCCGCCAGACTCCGGGAGCGCTTCCCGAATTATTTTGACCGGATTCTGCTGGATGCCCCCTGCTCCGGAGAAGGAATGTTTCGAAAGGACGAGGACACCATCCGGGCCTGGTATCCCGAAAAGCCGGAGGAGTGCGCGAAGATCCAGAGAGATTTGATTTTGCAGGCGGCGGATATGCTCCGCCCCGGCGGAAAACTGCTCTATTCCACCTGCACCTTTGCGCCGGTGGAGAATGAAGAGGTGATCCGCTTTCTGCTGGATCAGAGGCCGGATATGGAACTTCTGGAGATACCGGAAATGCCCGGGCGGGAGGGTTTTGCCCCGGGCCTGGACGGACTGGACCGGTGTGTGCGTCTCTGGCCCCACAGGCTGGAGGGAGAGGGGCATTTCCTGGCCCTGCTGGGAAAAGCGGGAGATAATGGCGAAGCGTTTCCGGGAAGAGTATCCGGAGAAGGGGAGGCTTCCCTTCGAACCGGATCGGAGAAGCAGAGAAGAAAGAAAAACCGGGGCAGACTCCAGGGGGAAGACACCCGGCGGACGAACCGGGAAGACGCAGCGGTCTTGGAAGAATTCTTTGCCAATATTCTGACAAGCTGCGGAAAAAATGAGGAGAATTTCCCGGAGCAGCAGGGCCATCTGGAGGAGCACGGCGGACAGGTATACTGGGAGCCATTCCAGATGCCAAAGGCAGATGGGATCCCCTTCTTGAGAAGAGGACTGTATCTTGGGGAACTGCGGAAGGAACGTTTCGAACCCAGCCAGTCTCTGGCTCTGGCTCTGGACCCGGAACAGTGTGCTGCCAGGTGTGATTTCGCGCCTGATGATGAGCGGGTGATCCGCTATCTGCGGGGAGAGACGGTGGAGTTGAATGAGAGAGAGACTACACGGGATTCCGGATGGATGCTGGTGTGCGTGGCGGGTTATCCCCTGGGCTGGGGGAAACTGGTGAGAGGTTTGCTAAAAAATAAGTATCACCCCGGATGGCGGATGAAAAGCTGAGGAAGCGCTGATGAAATCAGCGCTTCCTTAAGAAGATTCGCAAATCTCCGGGGCGGAGGTTTTATATCTTTTTTCTCAGGACGGCGGCAAGAACAGGGGAGAGCAGGGCGGACAGCACCACCAGGATCCACAGATTTCCGGTAAAGAAGTTGTAGGAGCCGAGCAGATCCCCAAAGCCGCCGCCCTCCGTCAGAATCATGGATAGATCAAACAGGTTGGTCAGAATGAACCACATGATTCCGAAGATGAGATAATCCCAGGGCCTGCAGCCGCCCAGCCTGGGGATCAGCAGATACGCCACCCCGAAAATGCAGAGACTCAGGATGATTCCGCTCAGGGGCAGCCCAATGCTCCCCAATTTGTTTAATACGGCCTCTCTGAGACCGCCGTTTAATATGGCCAGAGGCAGGATGAGCAGCCATATCCCCGCAGCCAACACATATTTTTTCATATCGGCTCCTTTCCCGGATTTCCTTTTGCCTGTTCGGAAACTCCTTTTAAATTCTCTCCCATCTGAAGGATGGTCTGTACGGTCGTCTGAAGCTGTACCTCCGATATACCTTGAAACATCTGCGCCATGATCTGACTGGTCACGCCCTCGTTTCCGGCGCAAAATTCTCTGCAGTATTCCGTCAGAGCAACGCGCTGCTTTCTTCTGTCTTTATCGTCTGTGGCAATCGTTACAAATCCCTTTTTTTCCAGCTTGAGCAAAATCTGTTTCACATTTTGATGGGAGCTTCCCATAATTTCAGCCAGCTCCTTCACAGAGGGAGCTTCCCTGCAAAGATTGATGCAGATGATGGCAAAAAACTGTTTCCAGCTGACCTCCTTCATGATCTTATCTGCCACGGCCTGGAAGCGGTTGTCAAACGCGCTCAGCAGGCCCAGCAGAAAATGAGGAAGTTCCAGGCCGGAGAAGTTTACATTTTCATGGCGTAGAACATCTCTGATATTCATAGGATCCTCCATTATGTAATATATTACCTTTATAAAAAGATAATATATTACCTATTGATTGTCAAGAGGAAAAGTGTAACCTTCCGGGGGAAAACGGTGCTAATAAGGGTGAGGGACAATTGGAGCAGAGGAAGGAGGAAAGTGGATTGGAGGACTGCAAAATCGTGGAGCTGTATCTGCGCCGTGATGAAGAGGCGGTCAGGCAGACTTCGGAAAAATATGGAAACCGGCTGCGGGCGCTGGCCTATGGTATCGTAAAAGACAGTCAGACAGCGGAAGAATGAGAGAATGATACTTACCTGGAAGCATGGCGCTCCATTCCTCCCCATGAGCCGAGGAATTATCTGTACGCTTTTCTGGCCCGGATTACCCGTCATCTTTCTTTGAACTGCTGCCGCAATAGCAGACGGCTGAAGCGGGACGCATTTTTATGTGAACTCAGAGGGGAGATGGAGGAATGTATTCCGGCGCCGGATGATGTGGAGTGCCGTATTGATGACATGATATTAGGCCAGGCCATCAACGGTTTCTTACGTGGACTGGGCGAAGAAAAAAGGAATGTTTTTGTGCGCCGTTACTGGTATCTGGATTCCGTTGCCGAAATTGCGAAGTGTTTCGATCTGTCGGAGAGCAAAGTGAAAACCATGCTGTTTCGATGCCGAATCCGGCTGAGAAAGTATCTTGAGAGGGAGGGCTACACTTTATGAGAGGAAATGAACTGCTTTGTAAAATGGAACTGATGGATCCCATATATATTGAGGCGGCGGAAGCCGGGCCAAAAGGGAAAAGGAAGCGCAGGATAAGAAGGTGGGCCGCAGCTGCCTGCTTTTGCGCGGCATTTGGGCTGGCGGCGCCCATCCTGGCGGATACGGTGCCGGCATTTTACGCGATGCTGTACCGTTTATCCCCTGCCACAGCTCAATTTTTTCAGCCCGTACGGCGATCCTGCCAGGACAATGGCATTCGCATGGAGGTGGAGGCGGCATATACCCGCGAGGATACCGCTGAGATCTATATTTCTATGCAGGATTTAGAGGGTGGGCGGCTGGATGAAACCACAGATCTTTTTGACAGCTACCGAATTAATACGCCCTCCGGCAGTATGGGGCATTGTCAGCTGGCGGAATATGACCGGGATACCCAGACCGCCACGTTCCTTATTACCATTGAACCGTGGGAGGAGCAGAGCACCCCGGGAGATAAGATCACCTTTTCTGTCCGCAAGCTTTTAATCGGCAAGAAAAGGTATGAAGGAATCATCGAAGGTGTGAATTTGGCACACATAGAAGAAGATGTCCCCACTCAGACGGTCCGGCCCCGGGGGATAAGTGGAATAGAGAACCTGGAGAAGAATGGCGATTGGGAAGAGGGACAGACGATGGCGGTTCTAAAACCATCCGGCAGTATCTGCGTTCCGACGGATGGAGTGACCCTGACCGGCATCGGGTATGTGGACGATTGTCTCCATGTACAGGTTTATTATGAGGATATCTTAAATACGGACAATCACGGAACAATTTTTCTTACAGATACACAGACAGGCGCAAAGGTTTTATGCGATGCCTCCATCTCATTTTTTGATCAGGAGGAAAAGGGCAGCTACGAAGACTATATTTTTTCCGGAATGAAGGGAGAAGCGCTGGGAGACTATGAGCTCTGCGGCGAGTTTGTAACCTCAGCCGGTTCCATTGAGGGAAACTGGAGTGTGACGTTTTCTGTGTAAAAGGATAGATGGAGAGAAACGGGAAGGGGCCGCGCTGCCCCTTCCCGCAGTGCGTTCCGGAAAACTTCACAGACAGCCCTTCTGAAGAATGGCGCAGGCGTAGAAGGCTGTCTCGGTGGTGGCTACCACAGCGTAGGCGGCTTTGGCCATGGTGTAGAATTTTCCCCTTGGAATCATGGCGCAGGCATTGGCTCCCCGGGGGTCATGCTTTGCCACAATGGCCTTAAACTCATCCCAGACCGGACATTCCAGATCCGCATGGCGGGCATCCCTGTCCATGAGCAGCACCGGGTCCTCCACAAAGTCATCCAGGGGCATCAGCGTGAGAATGGCGTCCATAATTTCTGTGGCGCGGATGCCGTCACATCGAATCAGAATATTGTCTTTGGCCATGGAGGCCGCCGCAAAGTTGGCATCACCGATCACAATGGTGTCTCCATGCCCCATTTCTGCCAATACTTTTAAAAGTTCCGGCGAGAGCACCGGAGGAATTCCCTTTAACATTTCCTTTTCTCCTTTCATGTTTTTTGTTTGGTTCGACTGTACTACACAAAAAGAGAAAAATCAAGACCTTTATATTGACTTTTTGTTGTATTATTTCCTATATTGTGGTAAACTGAAGGTGCTTGTTGGTGGAAATGACCAAAAAAGCAAAAAATATAGCAATTAAAGATGTGATATAAACACAGAAAAGTGAAATGAGGCTTTGGTATGTCCAACGGTACAAGACGAAAAAAGAAGATATTTCATGCGCCGGAAAAAAAGGGAGAGCTAAGACAGATACCGGTCACGCCTCTGAACCGGGCGCTGTCTCTGGTTTCGCTGGGAGTGCAGGCGGGGATGACTGCATTTGGGATTTGGGCCGTATCCGGCAGGTATGGGGAGAACACGGGACCAGAAGCGGCTCTCGGGGGAGAGGCCAGCCTGCTTTTTCTGATCTTTCCGCTGGTTTCCTGGATTTTGGCACTGGGGTTCCGGCTGGCCTGCCGGTATCTGCCCCTGGATATGTGGCGGCTTCCGGTGCGGGTGAGGGACGGCATGAAACGGACGGAGGGCACGCTGCTGAAGCGGATGACGCTTCTGCTGGAACTGGAGACGGCGGTCTGTTTCTTCTACATTGATGTGGTTCTGTATCTGGGCGGCACACCGGGGGACTGGGTGATGCTCCTTTGGGTGGCGGCACTCTGTCTGTCCGTATACCTGTCTGGCAGGCAGGCGGCCAGGATCGGAGAGAGCACGGGCGCCCGCCCGGTAAACAGTCGGAAAAAAATAAATTTACATTAATAAAAATAGGAG
>DBFBJF010000281.1:0-3839 GCA_048203265.1 Candidatus Merdiplasma sp. | reverse complement strand
GCGCACCTGTTTCAAGAGCTGCACCATTTCCGGGAAGTGTTCTGTCTGATCCAGCGTTTGAAAAGACTCCAGCAGGCTTTGATACTCCTGGGGAAACTGGCGGCGCAGATAATCCCGGTAGTAAGCCGGGGTGATCTCCACGCCAATGGAAACGATGGGGATCTGCCTGTGGATGAGCGCCCGGTATGGTTCCCGACCTCCGATAAAACTTTTGACACAGCCTGGAACAAGACGGCGGCAGGGGGAGAACTCCTCACCGGAAATGGATTCATACCAGGTGACACTGAGACTCTCCGGCCAATGGAACTCCAGCAGCTGATCCTCATGGAAAAAGAAATCATGGATCTTGATGGTATAGAGATTCTGCTGCCCGTAGGTCCAGAAAAAACCGCCGCCCTGCTGGGAGGTGTGCCGCCAGCACAGCCCCATGGAGCCGTAACGCCGGTTCTCCGGATCTGGAAGAAACCCGTGTTCCTCCATCGCCTGGCCATATTGTTGCTCTAAGTCTTTATTTGCCGCCATAATCTGTCACCACCTCGATCAGCCACATCTCCACCCCAATCAGCCGGAACCGCGCCCAATGCCTTGCGATACCGCTGTTTTGCCGGTAGGATGGATGTTGGTTAGCATCTGCTAACTAAAATATCACTTCCTGGCGCTCTCGTCAAGCCGGGGGAAGGAGGAACAGACGATGAAAGAAAAACGGCCATCACCGGTGATGCGGCTGCTGCAGTGGGCCGGGCCGGAGCGGAAATGGCTGATCCTGTCCGTTTTGTGTGCCTTTGGCAGCGGTATTCTGGTCATTACATCGTATATCGGCATTTACCGGCTGATGGATGCGGTGCTCTCCGGCTCCTGTACCAAAGCAGTTATCGCCGACTGCGCTTTGCTGGTCACGGCGGGCACCGTGGGGAGGCTGGTGCTACTGGGTACTTCGGGTGTGCTGTCTCACAAGGGAGCCTATGGGGCGCTGTTTCGAGTGCGGTGCATGGTAACGGAGCATCTTGCCAAAGTGTCTCTTGGAGCCTTGGACGAGCGGAGCACAGGCGCGGTCAAGACCGTTCTCAATGAGGACATCGAGAAGTTGGAACTGTTTCTGGCCCACAACCTGCCGGAATTTGTGGCCTATCTCACAGGACCGGTTGTGATTTTCCTGTATCTGCTCTCCGTCAATGCCCCTCTGGCCCTGGTCTCTCTGATCCCGCTGCCCCTGGCCGGCATTGTGATGGCGGTCATCTTCCAAAGAATGAAGGGGGTCTTGTCCGATGTCAACCGCTCCCTGGTAGGCTTTAATTCCGTGATGATTGAGTACATCTCCGGTATGCGGCTGATCAAAGCGTATAACATGGGCAGCCGCTCCTTCCAGAAGTTTTCCCATGCCATTGAGGAGGAGAACCGGATCTGGAACCTGGTCACACACAAGACGGCTCCGCCCTATGCCGCCTTTCTGCTGCTGGTGGAGTGCGGAATGGTGCTGATGGTTCCAGTAGGCGGCCTGCTTTTCCTCCGGGGAAGCGTTACCGGCAGCGTATTTCTGCTCTTTGCCTATGTGGGCGGGATGTATGTCACCGAGATCCTGCCCCTGCAAAAACTGGCCACCACCTTTGCCCAGGCGCTCTCCGGTGTGAAAAAGGTGGAGGAGATCCTGGAACTGCCCACCTTTTCCGGTGGCGCGGCCTTTCCGGAGACCTGCGGCATTACCCTGGATCATGTCTCCTTTTCCTACGATGGAAAGACCGATGTGCTCAGGGATTGCTCCCTCACTGTGGCGCAGGGGGAAAAGGTTGCGCTGGTGGGGGTGTCCGGTGCAGGCAAAAGCACCGTGATCCAGCTGATGGCCCGCTCTTACGATGCGACCCAGGGAACGGTCCGCATCGGCGGCAGAGATGTGCGGGAGCTGGACTACGAGGACCTGTTGGACCATATCTCTCTGGTGTTCCAAAAGACCTTTCTGACCCGGGGCAGCGTGCTGGAAAACATCCGCATGAATTCGGGATCAACACTGGAGCAGGTGCGCGAGGCTGCCAGGCTGGCGCAAATCGATGAGTTCATCCAATCGCTGCCCCAGGGTTATGAAACCAAGGTGGGTACTTTCGGCTCCCGTTTTTCCGGTGGAGAGCGGCAGCGCATTGCCATTGCCCGAGCAATTTTGAAAAACGCTTCCATTCTGATCCTGGATGAAGCCACCTCAGCGGCTGATCCGGAAAACCAGGTGGAGATCGACCGGGCCATTGAAAACCTGTGCCGGGGCAAGACAGTCGTGATCGTGGCCCACCGGCTGGGCGCCATCAAGTTGTGCGACAAGGTGGCAGTGGTGGAGAACAACACCATTACCTGCTGTGGTACCCATGAAGAGGTGCTGGAGAAAAATGAATACTATCGCAGGGCTTGGGCGGATTATCGGGCTGCCCGTGCCATTGCCTATTCTGTGGAAGGGGGTGTGCAGCATGCGTGAGGCAAATGTGTTCCGTAAAAATCGGGCCTTCTATTCCGGTGTGATCCTCACGGTAGTGGAAGGGCTGCTGTCCGGGTGCAGCTACTTGTCCATTTATATGGTTCTGTCCGGGCTGTCTGAGGATAACCTGAGTTCGCAGCGGCTCGGGCTGCTGACTGCATTTCTTGCGGGCATCTTCCTGATTCGACTGGTCATTTACGCCGCCGGTTACACGCAGGTTCAACTGGGCGGAGCTGCTGTTTCCAAAGGGCTGCGGCTTCGGCTGGGTGACAAACTCAAACAGATCCCTCTTTCCCGCTTCACCCAGGGCCAGGTGGGAGAATATGTGAATACCATGACCAGCGATGTGGGCAGTTACGAGAAGATCCTGACCCACTCCAGCGGCAACATCACCAAAAACGCGGTGCTGGCCGCCATGCTGGTAGGCTTTGTATGCAAAGTGTATTTGCCGGCGGGGTTGATTCTTTTCTTGGTCGTAGCGGGATTGATCCCAAATCTGTGGCTCTCCTTCCGCGTTGTGGCCAAATACGGCGTGGCCAAGCATGAGGTCAGCGCCGAGACGGTCAGCAGCATCGTGGAGTACATCGACGGCATCCAGACCTTCCGTGCCTATCATATGGGTGGCGTCCAGAATCAGGCCACGACCGAGGCGATGCGGAGGTTCAGCCGGGTGTGTTATCTGTACGAGGCAAAGGGCATCCCTATTGGCTTCGGGTATAACATTCTCAGCTGGTGCAGTGTGCCGGCCATCATGGCGCTGGCAGCCGGTCCCTGGGCAGCCGGTACGCTGAGCAATGTGGATTATCTCATGGTCTCCATGCTGCCCATTCTGCTGACCAAGCTTACCACTGCCATTTCCATCGATCTCTTTGAATGGAAGCACCTGATGGTCTCCAAGAACAATATCCTCCAGGTGATGGCAGAACCGGAGGAGAGAGGTTCCATGGCGCCCTTCCATCCTGCTGAGCAGAACATCATCTTCCGCTCGGTCTCCTTCTCCTATGTGCCGGGAGAGCCGGTGCTGAAGGAGCTGTCCTTTACGGCGCCGGCAGGAAAGCTCACCGCAATTGTAGGAGACTCCGGTTCCGGCAAATCCACCATTCTCAATCTGATCGCCAAATACTACGAACCGCAGAGCGGCGAGATCTCCATCGGAGGGCAGTCCATTGAGACCGTGGCGGCAGAACGGGTGCTGGAGCAGATCTCCATGGTGGATCAGCAGGTGTTCCTCTTTGACGATACCGTTCGGGAGAATATCCGCCATGCCCGCCCCTCGGCCACAGACCGTGAGGTGGAGGCCGCCTGCCGTGCGGCTGGATGTGACGGCTTTATACAGAAGCTGGAGCATGGCTATGACACCCCTATTGGGGAAAACGGAAACTTT
>DBFBJF010000280.1:0-5953 GCA_048203265.1 Candidatus Merdiplasma sp. | reverse complement strand
CTTCTGCTTCTCCCCGGCAAACTCCCGCAGCATGGCGATCTCCGCCTGATACCCCGGCAGTTCATTGGGCGTCTCCAGATAAAAGGGCAGCTCTTTCAGTCTGGGATGGGTCACAATCCTGCGGAAGGTCTCCGCCCCCAGGGAGCCCTCCCCGATCTTCTCATGGCGGTCCTTATGGCTCGCGAAGGGATTCTTCGAATCATTTACATGAACAGCCCGCAGATGTTCCAGACCAATGATCCGGTCAAACTCCTCCAAAACCCCGTCCAGATCCCCCACAATATCATATCCGCCGTCGTAGACATGGCAGGTATCCAGACAAATGCCCACCATTTCTTTGCGTTCCACCTTGTCACGGATGGCCGCCAGCTCCTCGAATCTGCCGCCCACCTCCGTGCCTTTTCCGGCCATGGTCTCCAAGAGGACCGTGGTATGCCAGTCTTCCATCTCCAGAATCCGGTTCAGCGCATCGGCGATCATGATGATCCCCGCCTCCGCTCCCTGGCCCACATGGCTGCCCGGGTGGAAATTGTAGCAGTTACCGGGCACATACTCCATGCGCCGCAGATCATCCTCCATGGTCTCCAGGGCAAACTCTCTGGTCCGCTCATCCTTGGAGCAGGGATTCAGCGTGTAGGGCGCATGGGCCAGGATCCTGTGGATTCCCTGCTCCCCGGCGTAGGCCAGGAACTGCTCCACATCTTTCTCATCTATGGCCTTGGCCCTGCTTCCCCTTGGGTTTCTGGTAAAAAACTGGAAGGTGTTGGCCCCGATGGACACGGCCTCCTTTCCCATATGATAAAATCCTTTTGCCGCCGACAGATGGCATCCGATTTCCAACATGCGTTCTCTCCTTCTTTTGTCATTTTTGCCCGGCTCACCGGATCCGGTCCAGGATCTCCTTTTCTCTGCGCTGGCAGGTAAATAAAATCACCTGCCTGCCGCTTTCGTTCAGCCAGCGCAGGGCAGCCTCCAGCCGTTCCTCATCGTACATGGCAAAGGCCTCATCCAAAATCACGGGAAGCTGCGCACCTCCCGCCAGCAGTTTTCCTGCCGCCATGCGCAGGGCAAAATAAATCTGATTCATGGTTCCAAAGCTTACCTGGTTTAAATCCAGAAGCTTGGAGGGCGTATTAATCTTCACCTGCATCTTTTCGTCCAGGGCGATGTGACTGTACCGCCCCTCCGTCAGCTGTTCCAAAATTTCCGAGGCCTGATCCCCAAAGCCTGTGCCCGTCTCCCGGTAAATCTGCTGGGAAACCTCCCGAATGCGCATCATGGCAAGCTCCACCGCCTCGATCTGACGGTCATAGGCGCTGAGGGCCTCCCGCTCCTGAAACAGGGCTTCCTGCTCCTCCCGGAGATATCTGGCCCGCAGGCTCTGTTCCTCCTGGCGCAGCGTCCGCTCCTGCTGCCGGCCCAGTCTCCTCTCCTGCTCCAGCCTTTTCTGCTCCCGGAGCAGCTGCCTTCTCTCACCCTCCGGCTCCTTCCCGGGATCTTCCGCCCCACGGGTGTTTCCCCGCATACGGTCCACTCCTCTGGCATCTTCCCGCCTGCCGTCCTCCCCTCCGGATCCCATATCCCGGGAGGCAAACAGTGCGTTCCTCTCTCTCCAGGTATAGCGGGCCGTCATGACAAACAGGGCAAGCAGAAGAACCCCCAATCCGAGAAACAGGAGCCGTGAGGCCCATCCCGATGCCAGCACACCGCAGGCAACTCCCAGAATGCCGCCCGCCAGGAGCAGCAAATTCAGCAGCAGCAGAAATCTGGAATAAAATCCGCCCCCCTTGTCCCCGCGCTCCGAAATGTCCGGCTGTACGGGCCCTTCACTGCCAATCCCCGGCCACAGTTCAATCCCCTCCCGGCGCTCCGAATCCCGGCCCGAAATCCCGTTCCCTTCCCCGGTTCCCACGCTCCTGCCGGAAACATCCTCTGCCTTCCGGAAATCCTCCTGCCCCTCCCAGGGCATTTTCACAACTCTCTCTTCCCGCTTCCGGCTCTCCTCCAGCTCCCGCTCCAAAAGCTCCTGCTCCATCTCCTTGCGGGCAATCTTCTCATCCAGAAGCTCCTGCTCCTGCCTCTTTTTAGTCTCCAGCTCTTTTTTCCGGGCCTTCAGCCGGTTCAAAGCCGTCTCCACGTTCAGATCCTGCCTGCTCGCCTGGAAATTGATCATAAAATTCTGCAGCTCTCTGGCAAATTCCTGGCTGGTCTGACTTCCTGCCTGGGGGATGAAAACCGTATTGCAGAAAGCGGTCTCGCTCATGCCCGCCAGAAACTGCGTGAGCATCTTCTCCTCCGCCGGGAGCTCCTGTCCCGTGGTCTCACAGACCAGCACAGCCTCCCGCTCATTTTTATAAAAGTTCCGCTCAATGCGGTATATCTTTCCCTCATATTCCAGCCGCATGCTTCCGGCAAAATAAGTGGGATTATCCCAGGGCTGGCGCAGAAGATATTCTTCCCCCCGCCTGCCGCGGCCAGTCTCAATTCCAAAAAACATGGCCCGGATGAAAGCGTGCATGGTGGTCTTCCCCGTCTCATTCCCGCCGTATATCACATTGACTCCGGGAAGCAGCTTCATCCTGTGCTCCAGAAACTTTCCGAAATGCTTCATATTCAGTTCCAGGATTCTCATATTCTTCCCCCTGTTTTCCTTATCTTCGCCCCCGATGTTCCATAAAATAATCTGTTTCTACCGCTTCCTGCCGTCCTGACAGAGCAGCGCTTCCAGCCCATACTGCAAAGCCAGCTCCTCCACACTGCTGCGGTCATGTCCCTCAAAGCTCTCGATGTACCTGCCCACCAGCTGGCCGCCGTACCGGCGTTTCAGCTCGTCCAGGCGAAAGGCCGGCACCGTCCGGTCCTCCACCTCCAGCACCATCCCGTACTCCATCAGTTTTTCCGTATCGAAATGCGTCATGGGATCCCGTTTTCCCTGTAGGGTCACCCGGTAAATGTGCTGCCAGCCCCGCTTCTCAATGAGCTGTTCCAGCTGGTCCCGCAGAGAGAAGGTGGTATCGCTCTCCCTCACCTCCAGGGTGAGATTGACATACTCCCGCTTCGCCTTGGGCACAAACCGGGCAGACACCCTTCCCTTCTCCCAGGTGCCAAGCACATAGCCATGGGGGCCGGTGTCTCCCCGGTCGATGGGAGAGAGGGCTCCCGCGTATATCATTCTGTTGGGGATCAGCTCCTGGGGCTTATGGATATGGCCAAGGGCCACATAGTCAAAACCGCTATGGGCCAGCTCCTCTTTCTGAAAGGGTATGTGCATCGAATCCCCGCCGTGGGCCAGCAGCACCTGGAAGGCGTCTCCCTTCACCGGATGAAGCCCGTCATAGAGGGGCTCCGGTATCTCCTGGCGGTAGTAGCTCAGCCCATACACCTCCGTGTTGATCTCCGGAAACCGCACGCACTCGCACTCCCTGGAAAAGAGGCAGGCCACATTTCTGCTCCAGGGGACAGAAAGATATGCGGAATCCGGCCGCAGATAATCGTGATTTCCCGCAATCAGCACCACTCGGGTGCGGTTGATGGTGGAGAACAGGTAGTTCACCTCCTTCAGCTCCTGGGGCAGGGGCTGCCGGTGAAACAAATCCCCCGCAATCAGCAGCAGTTCCACCTGCTCCTTCCTCACATCCGCGATACAGCTGCGAAAGGTATCCCACAATTCTTTTTTCCGGCTCTCACTCCAGTCAGAACGCCCGTCCGGGGCTGCCCCCAGATGAACATCCGCTATATGCATAAACCGCATATCTTCGCTCCTTTTCCAAACAAATCTCTCCGGGCGTATCGATCGGGTAGAGGAAGATTTCTTCCCCTACCCGATCATCGCGATACCTTGCTCATCTCGTGGCATTGCCACTCGATGACCGTTGCCCGTCGGATGCCCACCCGTGCAAGCACGGCGGTCGTCCTCCGGGTGTATCGCGCAAAACAGCGGCCGCCAACAGGATCTACCCTTGTTTCGCCGCCGCTGTTCTTTCTCATCTCACTGCCGGCGCTTATGCCTGCTCCAGCGCCTGGCTCAAATCCGCAATGATATCATCGATGTGTTCAATTCCCACTGACAGACGGATCATTCCCGGGGAAATACCTGCCGCCTTCAGCTGCTCATCGTTCAGCTGACGGTGCGTATGGCTGGCCGGATGAAGCACACTGGTTCTGGCATCTGCCACGTGGGTGACAATGGCTGCCAGCTTCAGGCTGTCCATAAACCGCACCGCAGCCTCCCGGCCTCCCTTCAGTTCAAAGGAAATCACACCGCAGGTTCCCTTCGGCATATATTTCTTTGCCAGCTCATGATACTTATCGCCCGGCAGACCCGCATAATTCACTGACGCCACCTTCTCATGGCTGTTCAGGAACTCTGCCACCCGTCCCGCATTATAACAGTGGCGTTCCACCCGCAAAGGCAGACTCTCCAGGCCTAAATTCAGCAGAAAGCTGTTCATGGGCGATGGAACCGCGCCCAAATCCCTCTGCAGCTGGGAAGTAATCTTGGTAATATAGGCTTTCTCTCCAAATTTCTGAGTATAGATAATCCCGTGGTAGGATTCATCCGGTGTGGTCAGTCCGGGGAATTTTTCCCTGTGAGCTTCCCAGTCAAACTTTCCGCTGTCCACAATGGCACCGCCCACCTGCACGGCGTGGCCGTCCATATACTTGGTGGTAGAATGGGTCACAATGTCGGCCCCCCACTCAAAGGGCCGGCAGTTCACCGGAGTGGCAAAGGTATTGTCCACGATCAGAGGAACCCCATGGCTGTGGGCCAGTCTGGCAAATTTTTCAATATCCAGCACCACCAGGGCCGGATTGGAGATGGACTCGGCAAACACTGCCTTCGTGTTGGGCCGGAAAGCCTCTGCCAGCTCCTCCTCGCTGGCATCCGCGTCCACAAAGGTACACTCAATACCCAGCTTCTTTAACGTCACCCCCAGCAGGTTCAATGTGCCGCCGTAGATAGCGGAGGTACAGATCACATGATCCCCCGCCTCACAGATATTGAACACCGCGTAGAAGGTGGCCGCCTGGCCGGAGGAAGTGAGAATGGCTGCCACTCCGCCCTCCAGGTCCGCGATCTTTTCCGCCACAGCATCGTTGGTGGGATTCTGAAGCCTGGTATAGAAATATCCTTCCTCCTCCAGGTCAAACAGTCTTCCCATCTCCTCTGTGGAGCCGTACTTAAATGTGGTGCTCTGATAAATGGGAAGCACCCGGGGCTCCCCGTTTGCCGGATGCCATCCGGACTGGATACATTTTGTCTCAATCTTGTAGTCGCTCATATGCTGTCTCCTCTTCTCTTCTGTCTGCATCATTCAGGATTTTCCGCAGCCGCGGCCCTGACGCCTCCGGCTCAGTGCCGGAACACAATCTCTCCCGTCTCCGGGTCCATACTCTCGATGATGGCCAGGGATTCCAACCGGATTCCCTTATCGCGGATGATGTCGCCTCCACGCTGGAACCCTTTCTCCACGGCAATGCCCACACCTTCCACCGTGGCGCCGGCGCTGCGGATTAGATCGATCAGTCCATCCACCGCGCATCCGTTTGCCAGGAAGTCATCAATAATCAGGATGTGATCCTGGGGACTTAAAAATTTCTTTGCCACAATCACATCATATATTTTTTTGTGGGTAAAGGATTGAATCTTGGTGGAGTACATCTCCCCGTCCAGATTAATGCTCTTCGCCTTCTTGGCAAACACCACCGGCACATGAAAATGCTGGGCCACAATACAGGCAATCCCAATCCCGGAAGCCTCTATGGTCAAAATTTTGTTGATGGGACAGTCCGCAAACAGCCGTTTAAATTCCTTTCCCATCTCATTAAACAGATCCACATCCATCTGGTGATTCAGGAAGCTGTCCACCTTCAGCACATTTCCCGGCTTCACAACCCCATCTCTGCGTATTCTCTCTTCCAAAAGTTCCATATACGGCATCCTCCTCTTTCG
>DBFBJF010000279.1:0-11274 GCA_048203265.1 Candidatus Merdiplasma sp. | reverse complement strand
AAATGATTCTTTCCGGTTTATAAACCTACATTTTCAGATTGTTTCGAGGTGTCACCCATGATTAAGGTACTGTTGGCAGACGATAATAAGCTGTCTCTCCAATATTTTTCCGAGCTGATCCGCTGGGAGGATTACGGTTTTCAACTTGTCTCCAGAGCCGTGGACGGCGAGGAAGCCTGGCGCGATTTTCAAACCTTTCATCCCCAGGTCGTGATTGCGGATATCCAAATGCCCATTTTATCAGGAATCCAGCTGGCCCAGAAGGTTCTGGAAGCTGCCCCGGGCACCGTGTTTCTGTTTTTGTCCAGCTACAAGGAATTCCAGTATGCCCGTGCAGCCCTTCAGCTGAAGGTATATGATTATCTGCTGAAACATGAAACCACAGAAAACGTGCTGATTAAAAAACTGTTGGAGATCAAAGCTCATCTGGGTCAGGAAACAAGGAAACGCCAGCTTCTCGCCAGAGAAGAGGCCATATCCCTCTTTCTGAAACCGCAAAGGCCGGATTCGCCGCCGCCAGCCCCTGCTTTTCTCACCGCCAGATATGACTGCATTTATCTTGAGCTGGAGCACGCCTTTCCCTTTGCGGTACAGCAGTTTGCTTTCTGTCTTTCTTCCTCCCGGAAGCTTCCCGACAGAGACCTTGTGTCCGAATACTGCGCCGAAACCTTTTCCTCCGTCCTTGTGATTCTGCCGCTTCCCGGGGAACAGTTTCTTCTGATTACTGAGCCAAACGATAACCCCTTTGATTTTTGCTGCGCGCTTCAGCGCGGTATCCGGAAACAATTCGGCATATCCGGCTCCATTGTGATCCTGCAGAAAAACAGTTCCATTCTGGAATGCGCCGCTCTCTATGAGCGGTTTCGCTGCTCCTTGACTCAGATTTACTTTTATCCGTCCGGCTCCATCATTGAGGCAGCCTATCTGCTCCCCGCGCAGCCGTGCAGCCTCCCGGAATTTCCCCATTGGCAGGATGGGGTGCTTCCCGGTTCGGCCCCGGCGCTCCTGGAGCAGCAGTTTCATCTAATCTGCGCAGCAAAAGACTATTCCGCCTTCTGCCATACTGCGGTGCAGTGGCTGAACCTTCTGCTCTCCTATGACCGGCATCTGGTGGATCCGTCCTCCGGTCAGATTATCTCCATGTTCACCCCAGGGAAATTCCCCCAGGGCTTCGAGGTAGATGCCATGTATCAATTTATCAGAGATAATATAGAGGAATTGATCGCGATTCTCTCCCGCTATCCCATACAGGAATTTTCTCCCCAAATCAGGGAAGCGATTTTCCTGATCAGCCAGCATTATGGAAGCGATAATCTCACTGTGGAGTGGATCGCTGAAAAACTGAGAATCAGTTCCAGCAGCCTGAATGCCCTTTTTAAGAAGGAGACCGGTTTTACCCCCTGGAAAGTCATTGTAAACACCCGACTGAAGCAGGCCAGACTGCTTTTGACCCAGGGGTATTCTCCCAATGAAGTATATCTTCAAACCGGCTACAGTTCCCTCTCTTACTTTTCAAAGGCGTTCAAAAAGGCCTATGGAATTTCTCCTCAGGAGTGGAAAAGGAGATATGATTATGAAACGCATCAAGCTTAATACCATCACAAAAAAGAGCGGGCTGCTGATCATCGGCATCGGTCTCGCCATGGCCGCCGCCCTCTGGTCTGTGACACCATTTTTCTTTTATCAGCTGATGAAGCCCCATATTTCCAATTACGTCACCGGCCTGATGCATGCCAACACCATCGCTCAGAGTTATATCTGGAGAGCAAACTCCACTGTCTTCCGATTATACCTGAATGAACAGGCGCAACACGAAATTTTTCAGTATTTTACATCAGAAGATCTGCGTGAAAAAAGTGATTTGAAAACCCAGATTCTGGAGGCTCTGGAGACGAACGAGGTGGGAACCGCCGCTCATCAGGTGGCGGGGGAGGGCGCTCTTTACGCCACATCCTACTACATGGTTTACTCGGAAGGGCAGGAACCGATCTACTGGGACGAGGCGGAGGAAATCGCCTCTCTTGTGCTGGAATCCGGCTGGCTCTCCACCATCACCCCGGATATGGACATGATTTACTCTCCTGTTCTGGGAGATGGACAGCTTCAGGCTATCTGCTTTGTGATTCCCTTTTCCGCCGATGGAATTTCCTGCCTTGGCGTACATATGATGGACTTTTCTTATATTCTGGAACTATTTCAGGACCTGGAAGACATCGGTATTCAGGATTTCTGTCTCTTTCAGGATGACCGGATCCTGTACGAAAATTCCGATTATCATTTTGATCTGGCCTCCTATCCCGACTATATGTTTACCCAGCTTCAGTACGAAACCAGCATATGGGACCAATCCGATGCCATGGATTTTGTCACCCTGTGCTCTTACGAGGGAGAAAATCTGAAAATCGGCGTCCATGCGGACAGGCAAACCCTGCTGTCCCCCTACCGCTCAGTCATTCTGCTCATGGGATGGTTTCTGTCAGGAATCATTTTCCTTTTGGCTGTTCTGATTATCCTGATGCTCAGACATCTGCTGGGACGCCTCACAGTACTGAATCAGCGCATCGACCGGGTCATTGAGGGCAATTACAGTCCGCTTCCTGAGGACAGACACAGGGATGAAATCGGCAACATGACCAAAAACTTTAACCTGATGCTGCAAACCATACGGGATGATATGGATCAGAAAATTGAGCGTGAAAAAAAGGAGCAGCAAATGCAGTACTCCCTTCTCGTCTCGGCCATTGATCCTCACTTTATCTATAATACACTGAATACCATCACCTTCCTGGCCCACATGAAAAAAACAGAGGAGATCGCCAGTGTAAACTCTGCCCTCATCGGAACGCTCAAAGACCGGCTGGCCATAAAAAATCTGAAGGTATATGATTCCCTCCAGACAGAGCAGGAGGTGCTGGGACAGTATATGCTGATACAGAGCTATCTGTGCCACAACACCATCGACTATCATTTTGAGGCGGCACAGGAGGATTTAGCTCTTCTGATCCCCAAAAATATCCTCCAGCCCTTAGTGGAAAACTCCATCAAGCACGGGCTCCTCTGCCATAAGGATCCGGTCACGCACCGCCTCATTGACGGAATCATCACGGTGAAGGCAGTGCGCTCCGGGCCAAATCTTACCGTCACTGTCACTGACAACGGCGCGGGAATTTCTCCCGAGAGCATCTGTTCATACTTTGAGCTTCCCCTGGAGGACATTCCCGATACACCGGTGGCGGAACACATTGGTATTTACAACATCCGTAAGAGACTTCATTATCTGTATCAGAACCAGTTCAGCCTGACCGCCAAAAATCTCCCCGGATGCGGCTGCATCGTCACATTGACGCTGCCGGTGATACGGGAAGGGCAGTAAGTTTCACTTCCCGTTCTTCTCCAGATAGGCCTTCCGCCCTATCTCGTAAAGGTTATTCCCTTCGCTGTCAATGATGACCACCAGGGGCATCTCCTCCACGTAGAGCCGCCGCAGGGCCTCCGCCCCCAGATCCTCGTAGTCCACAAGCTCCGCCTTTTTAATACACTTTGCCAGCAGAGCTCCCGCTCCGCCGATGGCGCCGAAATATACACCGCCGTACTTTTTCATGGCCTCCACCACCTCCGGCAGGCGGGCGCCCTTTCCGATCATTCCCCGGGCGCCCACAGACATCATGGTGGGTGCGTAGGCATCCATCCGGCCGCTGGTGGTGGGACCGGCCGATCCGATCACCTGGCCCGGTTTTGCCGGCGTGGGGCCCACATAATAGATGGTGGCGTCCTTGGGATCAAAGGGCAATTCTTCTCCCCTGGCCAGCGCCTCACACATCCGATTATGCCCGGCATCCCTGGAAGTATAAATAGTGCCGGTCAGATACACCGTATCCCCGGCGTGGAGGCTCCTTGCCAGTTCCTCCGTCAGGGGCAGAGTAATATGCTTCTCCATCTCTAAATCACCTCCGTCTTATGGCGCGTCACATGACAATTGATGTTGATCGCGCAGGGCATTCCGGCAATGTGTGTGGGCATGGTCTCGATGTTCAGCCCGATTGCCGTGGTCTTTCCCCCAAACCCCTGGGGACCGATGCCCAGCTCATTGATTTTCTCCAGCATCTCCCGCTCCAGATCCGCGTAAAAGGGGTCCGGATTTTCGGAATCCAGCGGGCGCATCAGCGCCTTTTTCGCCAGCAGAGCCGCCTTGTCAAAGGTTCCTCCGATTCCCACACCCACCACCATGGGAGGACAGGGATTGGGCCCGGCTGCCTCCACCGTCTCTATAATAAAATCCTTGATACCCTGAAGACCGGCGGAGGGCTTGAACATACGGATGGCGCTCATATTCTCGCTGCCAAATCCCTTGGGCGCCACCGTCACCTTAATCTGATCCCCCGGCACGATCTCTGTGTAGAGCATGGCCGGCGTATTGTCCCCCGTATTGCCCCGACGCACCGGATCCCTCACCACGGACTTGCGCAGATAGCCCTTCTCATAGCCCCGGCGCACTCCCTCGTTTACCGCTTCCGTCAAATCGCCTCCCGCAATATGCGCATCCTGCCCGATCTCCAGAAACACACAGGCCATGCCTGTATCCTGACAGATTGGCACACATTGTTCATCCGCAATCTGATAATTCTCTATAATCTGATCCAGCACATTCTGGACAATGTCCCAGTCCTCTCTGGCCCTGCAGCTGCAGATCGCCTCTTTCACATCCTCCGGCAGGTGCTCATTGGCCTCAATGCAAAGGCGCTCCACCACCCGGGTAATTGTGCTTGCCTGTATCTCTCTCAAGAACCTCTCCTCCTGTCTGTTCTTATCTTTTCCTGTTCTTATCATAGCAAGTATCCACGCTTTCTTCAAGCCAAACATCCATGCAGCAAACTGCGTAAATTGTATTTTAAAGCTTTACCTCTTCATTCTTAACTACTGCATAATAGTGGGAATTTTTACCGTAACAGAAAGAAAGCTGCCGCAAAATGCGGAAATGTCTCTCCGTCTCATTTTGCGGCAGCAAAAAACTCTCTAATGCCAGTTTGGCAGATCTGCTTTCCTCAACATTTTTAAGGAAGCTTTTATTCGCCCTTTCTTAATTCAGCTCAGTACCTGCCTTCTCACCCTTCAGGAACGCTCTGGCGTTGTTCAGTGTGGTCTCGCTGATGGCGCCCAGCGCTTCCTCCGTGAAGAAGCCCTGATGGGAGGTCACGATCACATTGGGGAAGGACAGAAGTCTGGCGGATGTGGAGTGCATGAGGATATCATCCTCATGGTTTTCAAACACATTCTTGGTCTCCTCCTCGTACACATCCAGGCCCACGCCGAAGAACTTGTGCTCCCGGATACCCGCAATCAGATCATCCGTCTTCACCAGTCCGCCTCTGGAGGTATTGATCAGAATCACACCATCCTTCATCTTATTGATGGTCTCCAGATTAATCATGTGATAAGTGCTGTCCATCAGCGGGCAGTGGAGGGAAATCAGGTCACTGGTGGCAAGCAGTTCATCCAGCTCCACATAAGTAACAAAGTCCAGATCCGGATTCTTGTACATATCGTAGGCAATGACCTTCATGCCAAACCCATGGCAGATCCGTGCCATGGCCGCACCGATTCTTCCGGTACCCACGATACCCGCAATTTTGCCATGGAAGTTCACGCCCACCAGGCCCTGCAGGCTGAAATTGTTCTCACGCACCTTCACGTAAGCCTTGTGAAGATGACGGTTTACTGCCAGAGCCAGCGCCATGGCATGCTCCGCCACCGCCTCGGGAGAGTAGCCGGGTACCCGCATCACCTTGATTCCGTATTTGGTGGCAGCGTCCAGGTCCACATTGTTGAAGCCCGCGCAGCGCATCAGCACCAGCTTCACGCCTCTCTCGTGAAGCACCCGCAGAACCTCAGCTCCCACATCGGAGCTGACGAAGGCGCACACCGCCTCACTGTCTGTCACATAAGCCGCTGTCTTGGGGGACAGCTCCGTCTCCCAGTACTCCAGCTCCAGCTCAGGGTAATTGTCCTTGATCTTGTTAAACGATTCCCTGTCATAGCTTTTCGCAGCAAAAAATGTAATCCTCATAGACTGTTACCTCCCTTTTTCTCTTCGCTCTATTTCTGGTTAATGTAATTGATCAGCCCTTCAGCCTTGATGATTTTCTGCATAAACTCCGGGAAGGCCTGACCCTGGAACTGGGTTCCCTTTGTCAGGTTGTAGATGATTCCGCTGTCGAAATCCACCTCCACCTCATCCCCCTGTTCAATGCCCTTGGAGGCCTCCGGACATTCAATGATGGGAAGGCCAATGTTGATGGCATTGCGGTAAAAAATCCTGGCAAAAGTCTCGGCAATCACGCAGCCCACACCGGACGCCTTGATGGCCAGGGGAGCGTGTTCTCTGGAAGAACCGCAGCCGAAATTTTTGTCCGCAACGATGATGTCACCAGGCTTTACCTTATGAACAAAATCTTTGTCTATATCCTCCATACAATGGGTGGCCAGCTCCTTCGGATCTGAGGAGTTCAGATAGCGGGCCGGGATAATCACATCGGTATCTACATTGTCGCCATACTTAAAAACTGTTCCATGCGCTTTCATCTTGCTTCCTCCTACATTCCCAATTCATCCGGGGCGGAAATTTTTCCCGTCACCGCGCTGGCAGCCGCCACCGCCGGATTTGCCAGATATACTTCCGAATCCACGTGACCCATGCGGCCCACAAAGTTTCTGTTGGTGGTGGAGATACAGCGCTCTCCCGCCGCCAAAATGCCCATATAGCCGCCCAGACAGGGACCGCAGGTTGGTGTGCTCACCACAGCTCCCGCCTCGATGAAGATTTTCAGCAGGCCTTCCTCCATAGCCTGAAGGTAGATCTCCTGGGTGGCCGGGATCACAATGCAGCGAACTCCCTTCTTCACCTTTCTGCCCTTCAGAATCTCCGCGGCAATCCGCAGATCGCTGATTCGTCCGTTGGTACAGGAGCCGATCACAGACTGATCGATCTCCACATCCTCTGTGATCTCATCGATGGTCTTCGTATTTTCGGGAAGGTGAGGGAACGCCACTGTGGGCTTCAGCTGACCAAGATCAATGGTATATTCCTCATCGTACTCCGCGTCCGGGTCAGCCTCATAGATCTTAAACTCCCTCTTGGAGTGCTCCTTCATATATGCGATGGTCTTTTCATCCACCGGGAAAATGCCGTTCTTTCCGCCGGCCTCAATCGCCATATTGGCGATGGTGAAGCGGTCGTCCATGGACAGGTTGGCAATGCCCTCCCCCACAAATTCCATGGACTTGTAAAGGGCGCCGTCCACGCCGATCATACCGATAATATGTAAGATCACGTCCTTGCCGCTGACCCACTTGGAGGGTTTGCCCACCAGGTTGAATTTCAGTGCGGAGGGCACCTTAAACCAGGCCTTTCCGGTAGCCATGCCGGCAGCCATGTCCGTGCTGCCCACGCCGGTGGAAAACGCGCCCAATGCTCCGTAGGTGCAGGTGTGAGAATCCGCGCCGATGATCACATCTCCGGCCACCGTCAGTCCCTGCTCAGGCAGAAGGGCGTGCTCGATTCCCATCTGTCCCACATCAAAATAGTTGGTAATATCATGTTTGCAGGCAAATTCCCGCACGCACTTACAGTGCTCTGCAGATTTAATATCCTTATTCGGAATAAAATGATCCATTACCAGAGCAATCTTGTCCTTATCAAACACCGTCTGATTTTTAAATTTATCCATCTCATGGATCGCCACCGGAGAAGTAATATCGTTGCCCAACACCAAATCCAGGTCCGCCTCGATCAGCTGTCCGGCTTCCACTTTGTCCAGCCCGGCTGCCGCAGCCAGGATCTTCTGTGACATTGTCATTCCCATGATCTTCTTTCCTCCTCTAAGTTTGCTTTCCCTATTCTAGCACAATTTCAGGGCAAGTTCAAGAAAGGAAAAGGCCGTCGGAACGCCTCGCGGGCTTTCCAACGGCCTGTCAGTCTCAGCAAAAATAAGTAAAACGCTGTGTAAATCGTTCTTTAGTTATTGATCAGCTTGTCCTCACCGTTCCAGCTGTACAGTTTACGGATCTCCTCGCCGACCTTCTCAGAGGGATGCTCCGCAGCCAGCTTGCGCATCGCCTTGAAGTGCACCTGACGTCCTGCAGGTGACATATCCAGCAGGAATTCCTTGGCAAAGGTGCCATCCTGGATGTCCTTCAGGATCTTCTTCATGGTCTTCTTGGTCTCCTCGGTGATGATCTTCGGTCCGGTGATGTAATCGCCGTACTCAGCCGTGTTGGAGATGGAATATCTCATGCCTGCAAAACCGGACTGGTAAATCAGATCCACGATCAGCTTCATCTCATGGATACACTCGAAGTAAGCGTTTCTGGGATCATAGCCTGCTTCCACCAGAGTCTCAAAGCCTGCCTGCATCAGAGCGCACACGCCGCCGCAGAGCACTGCCTGCTCACCGAACAGATCGGTCTCAGTCTCTGTGCGGAAGGTAGTCTCCAGCACACCGGCTCTGGCTCCGCCGATGGCCAGCGCATAGGCCAAGGCAATATCCAGCGCTTTTCCGGTGTAATCCTGCTCCACAGCCACCAGGCAGGGAACGCCCTTGCCGGCCTGATACTCGCTTCTCACGGTGTGGCCCGGTCCCTTGGGCGCGATCATGGTCACGTCCACATTCTTGGGCGGAACGATACATCCGTAATGAATATTGAAGCCGTGGGCGAACATCAGCATATTGCCCTCCTCCAGGTTGGGCTCAATGTCCTTCTTGTACAGATCGGCCTGCTTCTCATCATTGATCAGAATCATGATAATGTCGGCCTTCTTTGCGGCCTCTGCCGCTGTATATACTTCAAATCCCTGATCTACAGCCTTCTGCCATGATCTGGATCCCTCATACAGTCCGATAATCACATTACATCCGGATTCTTTCGCATTCAGAGCATGTGCATGGCCCTGGCTGCCGTATCCGATCACTGCGATGGTTTTCCCCTCCAGCATGGAAAGGTTGCAATCTTCCTGGTAATAAATTTTAGCTGCCATTTTTTCACTCCTCGCTTTTGTTTAAAATATATTTTCAGAGCATCTCGCGAAGCAGGGGCCGGGTAATACGCTGTGCCCCAGGCTCTCTCCTTTCGTTCCAGGCTCCGGAAATCTTTTTGTGCTGTGCCGTTGAAAAGAAAAGCTTTGCTCTCCTCTCTTGTGCACTCCCATCAAATCTACAGATAACGCACATCGTCAGATCCGCGGCTGAGACCGGTAATGCCGGTGCGGGCCAGCTCCAGAATCTCATAATCTGCCAGCAGACGGATGAAGGCGTCCAGCTTGCTCTGCTGTCCGGTGAGCTCCACAATCAGGGAATCACTGCCCACATCCACCACCTTGCCCCGAAACACATCGGCCATGGTGATTACGGACTGGCGCTGTTCGCCCTCCACTCTCACCTTCACCAAAACCAGCTCCCGGTTCACACTGGTGTCCGGCTTCAATTCCTTAATATCCACCACGTCAATCAGCTTTGCCAGCTGCTTGGTGATCTGCTCCAGGATCTGCTCATCTCCCTCGGCCACCACCGTCATGCGGGAATACCTGGGGTCCGCGGTCTCACCCACGGTCAGGCTCTCAATATTATATCCGCGGCGGCTGAACAGACCAGCCACGCGGCTCAAAACGCCGGAGGTGTTATCCACCAGCAGAGACAATACTTTTCTCATAACCATCTTACCTCTTTACGCTTACTCTGTGAAGTGTTCTAAACTTCTCATATTCTAGCAATTTATGTATCCTTTGTCAACCGCATATTGCCTTTCTGCTGAGGACAGCTGTCATTTTCTCAAAGACATTTCTGAAATTTCTGCCGGCATCAGCCGTAGTACGCCACAATGGCGTCGGCCACAGCCTCGGCCATCTTTGTCTTATTTTTTGTGTAGAACTTCATATCGTCCCCGTCATCAATAAAGGCGGTCTCCAGCAGGCCGTAGCTGACTCCCAGTTCCTGGCAGACTCTGGCGTTAAACAGGGTGCTGGACGCGTACACGCCGCTGCCCCACTGCTTAAAGCCCAGGGAGGCAATCTTGGAGAGAATCTTCCTCTCCAGTGTATACTTACTCTTGTAGCTGTTGATATAAAATCCCACTCCGGTATAGCTTCCATCACCCTGGGGATCCTTGCCGGTTCCCTTGGCGTTAAAGTGGATCTCCAGCACATAGTCATAATCCGTGAATACCGGAATATTGGGGTTTGTCTTGATGCCGCTCAATACCTTGTTCTTGATGGTCCCCTTACCGGTGATCCTGGAACTTAAGTTGAGCCCTGCTGATCCCAGCGTCTTGGCATTTTGCTGATAACAGTCATAGTTGCTGCTTCCGTTCTTATAGAGGGTCACATCCACTTTTCCGCTGCTCTTTAGCTGGGAATAAATCAGCTTGGCAAACTCTCTGGTATAATTGCTCTCATATCCCCAGGAAGAAGTAGCGCCCGGATCTCCCTGGCCATGTCCGGCAATGATCAGGATCTTTTTCTTTCCGGTGTCCGGTGTTTCCACCTTTGTGCACACACCGTTGGCGTCAATGGTATAGCCGTCAATGGTGGTACTCTTTAACATTCTGCCCTTTGTATCAAAATAGTAGGTTTTGCCCTTGATGGTCTTCAAACCTGTCTGTCTGACTCCCTTGGAGTTAAAATAATAGCGGTACTTGCCGATGTCCTGCCATCCGGTCACCCGCACGCCATCCTCATCCAGATAATAGTATTTTCCGTTCACCTGCTTCCAGCAAGAAGTCAAAAATTTCTTTTTGTTGGCGTTGTAGTAGTAATACTTGCCGTTGATCTGTACCCAGCCCTTCACCTTGGTGTTGCTGGTCTTCTTGCCGTTCTTTCCCACCAGGTAGCCGTCCGGCGTCACCGTGTTTTTCAAAATCTGACCGTCACTGTCCACATAGTAGGTCTTATTTACCCAGCAGTTCTTGGCCATGGTACCGTCGGATTTAAAGTAATATTTCACACCCTTGACGGTCTTCCACTTATTCTTCAGGGCCCGTCCCCTGGTTCCCAGCTGTTTGCTGGTGCTGAAAAAGTAGGTCTTTTTCTTCACCGTCTTCAGGCCTGTGGCCACCACGCCGTCTTTGTTGAAATAATATTTGTATTTCCCGATGGTTTTTAATCCGGTGTACATGGCACCCTTGGTGGATCCCAGCTTACCGTTGGGATTAAAATAACGGTATCCATCCGATGTATTTACCCAGCCGGTTTTCATCACACCGTTTTTATTGAAATAATAGTATTTC
>DBFBJF010000278.1:0-3405 GCA_048203265.1 Candidatus Merdiplasma sp. | reverse complement strand
ATCATCTCACTAATTTTTCCCTGTGAAATTTTTATTAAGCAATGTCTCCCTTTGTCACTTCCACGAAGGTCTGCAGCTGGTCTGCACGGGCAGCCGTATAGGACTCGGACTCAATGCCTACCAGATCAGCGAACTGATTGGAGCACATCACCATGTTGAGAATGTTAATAACACTCTTCTGCAGATCGCCCAGAGTCAGGGTGTTCTCATCCGGATCACCGAAGATATCGGTGGTGGTGGGTTCCTGATTGCCGGTACTTACATTATCCAGAGAGGACAGCTTGATCAGCTTGTAAGTAATGGTAACCTGGCCGTCCTCCTCGGTGTAGGAAGCGGTTCCGTCATCCACCATACCATTGATATGGGTTCCGTTGAGTTCTTTACCATCCAGGAGTTCACGGATGGTCCAGTCCTGAAGCTCCTGAGTCGTTGTAATGTCTTCCGGAGCCTGCAGATAGTAATTTCCATCCTCATCCACATACAGACGAACCGGTCTTGTCTCTGTGTCGAATGCTTCCGTTGTTGTCACAACCTGGAAATCTCTTCCGTCAGCGCTGGGCTGATAATCTCCCCAGTGGGCAACCGTGGTATAAGTTACGGTCGTTCCGCTGGCACGGGTCGTTCTGGAAACGTAGGGGTAACCGCCGTCTGTGGAAACACCGTTCTCATCGTACTCGATGGCAGGCGCCGCATCAGTGATGTAGCCTGTGATATTGGAAACAGTCTTTCCTGCACAGATCAGATCATTTCCTGCGTGCATGGCACGGGCATCAGAGTATCCGCCTGAGCCGCCCCAGTCTGTCATAACCAGACCGTCAAATCCCCACTCTTTCCGGAGGATGTTCTCCAGCAGCTCATAGTTGTTGGCTGCGGTTACATTATTAATCATGTTGTAAGAGGACATGATCGCCATGGGCTTGCTCATCTTTACAGCGATTTCAAATCCCTTCAGGTAAATCTCTCGAAGCGCACGCTCAGATACTACGCTGTTGCTGGCATTTCTGCTCGTCTCCTGATTGTTCGCCGCGAAATGTTTGTAGGTAACGCCGATGCCGGGGTTAGACTGAACACCTGCGCCCTCAGATCCGGCCATCATACCGGCAATCAGCGGATCCTCTGAGTAATACTCAAAGTTACGTCCGCAGAGAGGATTGCGGTGGATGTTCATACCGGGAGCCAGCCACAGGGTCACGCCCGCTGCCAGCATATCAGCGCCAACTGCCGTACCCATCTGGTAAGCCACATCGGTATCCCAGCTCTGCGCGATCATGGTTCCAACCGGATATGCGGTACAGAACTGGTAATAGGTGGTTCCGTCTTCCTCATAGCTCTGAGTCACACGAAGTCCGGCAGGTCCGTCTGCGTTTGTGGTGTTGGGGATCAGACGGTCTTCTGTATAAAGGCCGCAGGTCTCGCCCGCTTCACCGCGCACCCACAGATCATCGATTGCCTGGGTGGTGGACTCACTGATGTATCTGGTGCTGGGGGAGGTTCCTCCTGCTGACTGTCCGTCCGCGTTGGGGGACTTATTTCCGCCCTCTACCATATTGGCCAGCTCTTCGATGGTCATACCGGAAACAAACTGCTCCATGGTCAGCTCACCGTTGTATACATCCAGCAGCGTGTAGTATTCTGCCGTTCCGTCTTCCTCGCTTCCGCTCTTTACACGGTAGTTGGCCAGCTCTTCCGGCTCCTCTGACACCTCGTTTCCTTCCGCGTCAAAGTATACGGGATTTACGTTATAGTCAACGCCGTTTATGTAGTTGTAGCCGTTCACATCCACATCTTCTGTGGTGGCGGAAATATAAACGTTCACATCCTCGTAGGTCTCGCCCTCTTCCAGCTCCTCATAAACGGGCTCGGTGTTTTCCACATCCGCGCCGGACAGGGTAAGGGCTACTGCGTTCTCTGTGGTCTTTCCGTCATCGTAGGATGATCCGGAGGCTCCGGCTTCCTGGAACTCTGCTCTCAGTCTCTCGAAGTTCTCCACATTTGTGGCCTCATCGATCTCAATCATCTCGTTGTAGGGAGGCGTACCGCGTCCGCTGCCGTTGCTGTTGTCAGAACCACCCACGTTTGTGCCGTTTCCGTCAACCGCCATCTGATTAGTCAGCTGTTCTGTCACAACGGTCTCATCCAGAGTGATCACAGCCTCCGGATTGGTGTTGCGGGAGCTGTTTCCCACACGGATGATATAGTCTCCGGCCTCCATGATATAGGCGGCTCTCTCCTCGCTGTAGGAGGACATATCCGTGGTATTGAAGCTGAGGGTCAGTGTCTGGGACTGTCCCGGGGCCAGATCATCGATCTTGCCGAAGGCTGCCAGCTCCTGATAGGGCTTATCCAGCTCTCCATCCGGTGCGGAGAAGTATACTTCCACAACTTCTTTTCCGGAATAAGTATCACCGGTGTTGGTGACGGTAGCTGTCACGGTTACTTTGTCTCCATCCACGGTGACGCTGTCTGTCACAATATCAAAGGTGGTATAGGACAGGCCGTATCCGAACTCATAATTTACTTTCTCCGGAGCAAAGGTATCGAAATAGCGATATCCCACATAGATGTCTTCCAGATAGTACTCAATGTAGGAACTCCACGGGTCATCCTCATTGATCGCTCCAAAATACTCAGTGGACGGATAATCTGTAATGTCAGATGCCCAGGTATCCACCAGCTTGCCGGAAGGAGTCACCGTACCGTTGATTACCTGCACAAGAGCGTCACCGCTCAGCATACCCGGATTGGACATCAGAAGCATGGCGTCCGCGCCCGACTCCTCGAACCAGCTGGAGTCGATGCTGATGACGTTCAGTACCACCACGCATTTGTCAAATACGGAACTTAACAGCTGGATATTGGCAAGCTCAATATCGCTCAGATAATAGTCGCCCTTGGTGGGTGTGCGGTCCGCGCCCTCTCCTGCGTTGCGGCGCACCACGTAGATGGCCGTATCCGTCTGCTGAGCTGTCTCCGCGATATCGTCATAGGTCAGCATCCAGTCCTCAGCCAGGCTGCTTCTTCCCATGTCACTGACGCCGGTGGGATTTGCCTCATTGTACTCCTGAAGGTAATCCTCCGTCAGAACGTTGTAACCTGCGTTCTTAAATCCGTCCAGCACAGAGGAGGCGATGGCCACGCCGTCCACATGGGAGCCGTCCGGATAAACGATACGGTTATTCACCGCGCCAGATCCGGTTCCGCCCTTCACCGTCTGAACAGCGCCTGCGCCGTACAGTGCCACGTCACCGCTCTGGGCAATGGGCAGCGCGTTGTTGTTGTTCTCCAGCAGAACCATACCCTCAGTAGCCATCTGCAGCGATATGGTGGCGCTGTCAATCTCATGCTGCGATACTTCGTCTGTGGTAACCGCGCCAGGGCCTGCCGCAAATACGCTGGCTCCTGAGG
>DBFBJF010000277.1:0-4384 GCA_048203265.1 Candidatus Merdiplasma sp. | reverse complement strand
GAGATATTCTGGGTCTGATTTTGGAGAAAAAGGAAGAGGTGCTGGAGGCTGATATTGAGAAGCTGATCGAGGAGCGCCAGGCGGCCAGAAAGGCTAAGGATTTCGCTAAAGCCGATGAGATCCGCAGCAGGCTGCTGGAGATGGGGATTGAGCTTTTGGATACGAGAGAGGGAGTGAAATGGAAACGGGTGTGATGTCCGGTCCGGACCTCCACTGGGAAGAATATCTGGAGGAGCAGTTTTCTCTGCCCTGCCATCAGTGGGATCAGTATTCTCCCCTGACACTGGCCTACATCGGGGATTCTGTGTACGATCTGATTAT
The DNA here is from genome assembly GCA_048203265.1 of Candidatus Merdiplasma sp. GTDB lineage: Bacteria > Bacillota > Clostridia > Lachnospirales > Lachnospiraceae > Merdiplasma. The sequence continues at coordinate 4,063 of DBFBJF010000277.1, read as the reverse complement.
CCGTACGGTGCTGGTCAAGCGGGCCAATACTCAGACGGCCAAGCTTCATGCCAGGGCCAGCGGATTGGTGAAGGCGGGCGCCCAGGCCAGAATCATGGAGACCCTCCGGGAACACTTAAATCCCCAGGAGGAGGCCATTTACCGCAGGGGAAGAAATTCCAAGCCCGGCCATACCGCTAAGAACGCGGACCGGCGGGAATATCTGGAGGCCACGGGATTTGAGGCCCTGATGGGATACCTGTATCTGAAAAAGGATTACAGAAGGATGATTGATTTAGTAAAACTGGGACTGGAGGAGTGCGGCTATGGGCTATGAGGAGCAGATGATCGAGGGCAGAAACGCGGTTCTGGAGGCGTTTCGGTCGGGAAAGACGGTGGACAAGCTGTTTGTGCAGGAGGGGCTGCAGGACGGACCGGTGCTCTCCATTCTGCGGGAGGCCAAAAAGCATGACACTATCATAAACAGAGTGAGGAAGGAGCGTCTGGACCAGATGTCTGAGACCGGGCATCACCAGGGGGTGATTGCCCAGGCGGCCGCATACAGCTATGCTCAGGTGGAGGATATGCTGGAGGCTGCCAGACAGAAGGGGGAGCCCCCCTTCCTCTTTCTGCTGGATAACATTGAGGATCCCCACAACCTGGGGGCCATCATCCGTACCGCCAATCTGGTGGGAGCCCATGGGGTGATCATCCCCAAAAGGCGGGCGGCAGGCCTGACGGCGGTGGTGGCCAGAACCTCCGCAGGCGCGCTCAACTATACGCCGGTGGCGAAGGTGACCAACCTGGGAACCACCATCGATGAGCTGAAGAAAGAAGGCTTGTGGTTTGTCTGCGCGGATATGGGCGGCCAGACCATGTATGATCTGGATCTAAAGGGGCCCATGGGGCTTGTGATCGGAAATGAGGGAAGCGGTGTGAGCCGCCTGGTGAAGGAAAAATGCGATTTTACCGCCGCCATTCCCATGAAGGGTCAGATTGATTCCCTGAACGCATCGGTGGCGGCGGGAGTGCTGGCCTATGAGATCGTGCGCCAGCGGATGGGACGGTGATCGGAATATGAAAAAACAGTACGTGGTGTTCGGCGTGGACCGGTTCGGGGCCAGTGTGGCCAGAACCCTGGAGGCGGCAGGCTGCCAGGTGACCGCAGTGGACTGTGATCCCGATAAGATTCAGATGATCGCCGATGAGGTGAGCTATGCCATGACATTGGACGTGGAGGATCCGGATGCCATCATGGATCTGGAGCTGAAGAATATGGACGGCGCCGTGGTGACCATGGCAGACCAGATGGAGGCCAGTATTGTGGCGGCCATGACCTGCGTGGAGACGGGCGTGCCTTACACCGTGGCCCGGGCGAAGAACGAGATCCACGGGCGGATCCTGGAGCGCATCGGAGTAAATAAGGTGGTTTACCCGGAGCAGGAGATGGGAGAGCGCATCGGCCGGTACATAGCTGCCCAGGACTTTATGGACTGGATTGCCCTCTCCCCGGAGTATTCCCTGGTGGAGCTGGCTATGCCCGGAGAATGGGTTGGAAAATCCCTGGTGGAGCTGGATCTGCGCAATCGCTACGGTTTTAACGTGGTGGGAATGAAGAAGGGCGACGGGATTGTGATGCAGCTGGATCCCCATATGAGTATGGAGGCAGGAACGGTGCTGTACGTGATCGGAAAGAATGTGGATCTGGAAAAGTTTCAGAATTAAAATGAAGAAGATTAGGTTTGCCTGATACGACAGGTGGGAGCCGTGCTTGGGCTGAATGGTCAGCCGGCGCGGCTTCTTTTCGTATGGAGGCATAGATGCTGCGGCAGCTTCGGGACAGAGAGAAGAGATGGACTGCGGGAGGAAACGAACGGAAAAGAAAAAGGAGTGACTGCCATGAAGAAATATGTGGTGCTGATTGTGCTGAATATCATCCTGTTTCTGTGGGTGGGAACAGGAGGTACCGGGCGGGGAGAGGCGATGAGCACCCCTTATCGCTTCACCTTTGTGTGTCCTCTTTCCTGGGACAGTGTGGCCCAGGGCATCGGGGACGCGGACCGGGATCTGGGGACCAACACAAAGTGCGTGGGAGCAAAAAACCTGAATGAGGATGTGCAGGCCATGCAGCTGGAAAAGGCCATCCTATCCGATGTGGACGGGATTATTACAGCGGGAACGAACGTGTTCGGGGCAGCCAGGGAGAAAATCGAGGAGGCCGTGAAAGATGGAATTCCGGTGGTGCTGGTGGATTCGGATATTCCGGATTCCGGAAGAATCTGCTATATCGGCACCGATCATTACGCGGCAGGCGTTCAGGCGGGGGAGGAGCTGATCCAGGCCATGGAGGGCCGGGACGCCTCCATCGGCGTGATTGTCTCCAGCATGGAGGATACGAACCAGAGTGAACGTGTGAGAGGCTTCCAGGAGGCCATTGGAACTGCAGAGGGGATGGAAGTGGTGCAGGTGCTGGAGTGCGAATCCGATAAGATGAAGATCAGGAAACTGGTGGAGGAAATGCTGGAGGAAAACCAGGAGATCAACGCCCTGTACTGTGCCGATGAGATCGCCTCGGAGATGCTGGGAAATACGCTCGGGAGAGCGTATCTGAATATACCGATTGTCACCTTTGGCATGTCGGAGCAGATTTATCAGTACCTGCAGGACGGAAAGTACTACGCCTCGATTGTGGAGGAATCTTACCAGCAGGGGTATCAGGCGGTAAACTACCTGAAGGATTATCTGAACGGGCGCGCCGAAGCGGTGGATGTGATCTACACAGACATTCAGAGCGCAAAGGAAGATTTTGATTTTGAGGCATGGAGAGAGTCCCAGGGAGATACGGAGGTTGTATGGTATTTTTGAAAAAACACAGACAGTCGGTGCGCTGGAGGCTGTTCTGGTTTTTTGTGGAGATCGGCGCGGTGGCTCTCCTTCTGGTGCTGATGAGCATTTGCTTCTACCTGGTCAGCCGCAGTGATTACGAGAAAAGCACAGAGCAGATGCTGACGCTGAATGAATTTTATTCGAATCTGGAAAACATCAATCAGAACGTCTATACCTATACGCTGGACGGGGATGAAGCAGTGTATCAGGAGATTGAGAATGCCTGCATGGAGTCGCGGGGCGTGCTGGGAACGCTGAGCGGCATGGGGGTGAGCATCCGCTTTTACCGGGACATCAGGGATGTGGAGCAGATGTTTCTGAATTACACCAAGGATATCAACCGGATCTACGACCACAGCTACCTGTGCGAGCAGATGACCATCGGGAGCAAGCAGATCATCAATAAGTACTACGATGAGACCCAGGAGGATTACGAGTTGATCCGATCAGAGTTTCAGAATCTGTACTCTCAGCTCCTGGATTATGTGGACCGGGAAAAGGAGCTCCTGAGAAGAAAATATTCCGTCTATCTGGTGGATTTGCTGGTGATAGTAGTGGTGGTGGCCATCGATCTGGTGCGCAAGATCCGGGAGATTTCCAACCAGGTGCTGCGGCCGGTGCAGGCGCTGACGGAGAATGCCAGACAGATCAGCCAGGGAGAACTGGACATGAACCAGCGGGTGATCTGTGAGACTACGGCGGACGATGAGCTGAGAATGTTAATTGATGTGTACAATTCCATGATTCAGCGCATCCAGGCACAGATCCGTACCATACAGGAGAACAACCATGCTAAGGAACGGTTGAAGGACAAGGAGATGGAAAATCTGCGAATGAGCAATCTGTTAAAGACCAGCAAGCTGAAAGCCCTGCAGATGCAGATCAATCCGCATTTCCTGTTTAACACGCTGAATATGATCTCCCAGACTGCTTACACGGAGAATGGGGAACAGACCATGTATCTGTTGGGGAAAACGGCTAACCTGCTGCGCTATACCTTGGATTACACGGATAAAGCGGTGAGTCTGTCCCGGGAAATCGAGATGCTGGGAAATTATGTGGAACTTCAGGAATGCCGGTTCGGCGACCGGATCCGGTTCTCCTTTGACTTGGACGAGCGGTTTCACAGTATTCAAATTCCCAGCATGATTTTGCAGCCTCTCATGGAGAACGCCCTGACCCACGGAGTGGGCATGAG
>DBFBJF010000276.1:0-6731 GCA_048203265.1 Candidatus Merdiplasma sp. | reverse complement strand
CTTTCAGGATGATAAGGAGAATCTGGAGGAGATTGGCTTCTGGAAGGCCAGCTGGCTGCGGTTGAAGGAAAACAAGATTGCCATGGCGGCCCTCTTTGTGATCCTTCTGATTGTGATATTTGCCCTGGTGGGACCCATCCTCTCCCCCTACTCCTATGACCAACAGATCCGGGGAGACGAGAACCTTACTCCCTGTCTGGCCCATCCCTTTGGTACAGACCGTCTTGGCCGGGATCTTCTGGTTCGCTGCATGATCGGAACAAGAATCTCTCTGTGCGTGGGCGTGGTATCCGCATTGATTGTGCTGGTGATCGGTTCCATCTACGGGGCCATCTCCGGTCTGGTGGGCGGAAAACTGGATATGGTGATGATGAGGCTCGTGGATATTGTCTACTCTGTTCCGGAGATTCTTCTGATTGTGGTAATTAAACTGGTAATCGAAGATCCTCTGGAATATCTGGTGACCAATGTGGCATTTTTCCGTCCTCTTCAGCGGATCGGCACAGGGCTCATCGCCATCTTTATCGTGTATGGCTGCCTTTACTGGGTTGGTATGGCCCGGATTGTCCGGGGGCAGGTGCTTCAGCTGAAGGAAATGGAGTATGTCACCGCGGCCCGGGCTTTGGGCGCTTCCAGAAAGAAGCTGATCGCGGAGCATCTGCTGCCCAACTGCATCGGACAGCTGATTGCCACCGTTATGCTGCAGATCCCCTCCGCGATTTTTACCGAAGCCTTCCTAAGCTTCCTGGGGATCGGCGTGTCAGCTCCCATGGCCAGTCTGGGGTCACTGACCTCAGACGCCCTGGAGAGCATCAGTTCCAGCCCATACCGAATGATTTTTCCGGCCTTGATTATCAGTCTGATTATTCTGGCCTTCAATCTGTTTGGGGACGGACTGCGGGACGCTCTGGATCCCAAAATGAAAAAACGTTAATTTTCCATGCTTATAAATCATTTCAAATGATTTATAGATAAATTCCAAAAGGAGGTATCATTTATGAAAAAAAAGTTAGTTAGTTTGGCGCTGAGCCTCTCCTTGGCCTTCGGCATGTGTCCCATCTCCGGGACGGCTGCGGAAGCAGAAGGAATCAGTTTTGCCGTCTGCGGCGGCAGCGAGGATTCCATGGTCATTGATACCGGACGCTCCGGCACCCTGGAAGGACTCTCCGCTTGCCGTCATCTCTATGAGGGCCTTTACAAACTGGATGCCGAGGGCAACGTGGTGCTGGGCCAGGCTTCCGATGTACAGGTGAGCGATGATGAGATGACCTATACCTTCACCCTCAGGGATGATATCACCTGGTCAGATGGACAGGAAGTTACCGCAGGAGACTTTATTTACGGATGGCAGTATCTGAAAGACTGCTCCGGTGACTACAGCACCCTTCTGGATATGATCAGCAGCGCGGAAGCCACGGATGATAAGACTCTGGTGGTCACCCTGGCCTATCCCTGTTCCTACCTGCCAAGCGTGCTGGCCTTCCCCTCTTCTTATCCGGTTCGCCAGGATTATGTGGAGGAATACGGAGATGCCTACGCCACGGATCCGGACGCAGCCGTCTACAATGGCGCCTATGTGGTATCCGAGTGGACTCATCAGCAGTCTCTGGTGATGGAAAAGAGAGAAGATTACTACAATGCCTCTGAAATCACTGCCGCCCAGATAACCTGGGAACTGATGACCGATACATCCACCATGATGGCCTCTTTCCAGAGCGGTGACCTGATCTATTCCGACTCCTATCCGGAACAGGAGGCAGGTATGCTCACCGACAATGGTCTTCACTTTGCGTCCGGATACAACACTTACTGCGTTATGTTTAATGTGGGGGACAATGGCCCTGAGGTACTCAAGGACGCCAACGTCCGCAAGGCCCTGTCTCTCGCCATTGACCGGAACCGCCTTGTTTCCATCCGGAATATGGAAGACGTGGTGGCTGACACCTACACCCCTGGCGGTCTGACCAATGACGAGGGCGTAGAATTCAATTCCACCGTCACTCCCTGGTATGATCCGGATGCCTATGAGGCCAACTGCGAGGAGGCTAAACAGCTGCTTGCCGATGCGGGCTACCCCGACGGGGAAGGCTTCCCCTCTCTCACTTACATTGTAAACACAGATGATCGCCGTGAGATGGCGGAGGCCATTTTGGGCGACTGGAGCGATGTTCTTGGAATCACTTCCATCACAGTGGAAAATGTGGAGAGCTTCTTCGCTCAGAGACAGTCCCAGGATTATGACATTGCTTACTTTGGATGGTACATGGATTACCCGGACATCTCCAATATGCTTTACACTATGACTACCGGTTCCAATAATGATGCCGGCTATTCCAATGAGGCATACGATGAGGCGTACAATACCGCCATCTCCACCGCCGATCAGGAAGAACAGTGGGCTGCATACAGTCAGTGTGAGGAACTGCTGGCCCAGGATACCCCTGTAGTACCGCTGTTCCATTCACAGAATTCTTACCTGTTCGATGACGCCAACTATGACGGCCTGGTTTACTACTGCGGCAACTTCTATTTCGGTTACGTTCACGAACTGTAAACCGTCATACAATATACCAAAAAAGCAGCTCCTTTACTTAGGGACAATCTGGGGGATGTCGCAAAGGATCCTTTTGCGGCATCCCCTTTTCAAGGAGGTTTTTACATGGAACAGACAGAGCATTTAGCAGACAGAATACAAAAAGAAATCGCTTCTTTTCCGGGGAAAGTCCAGCTTCTGTACCGGGAATACGGCAAGGCAGCGGAAGGTCTCTGCCTTGGTGCCGAAGAACCTGTGGTGTCAGCCAGCACCATCAAAGTGCCTATTCTGATGGGCTTGCTGGATAAGGCAAAGTCGGAGAGCATCAGCCTTCAGACTCCCGTCCCAGTAAGGGAGCGTGATATCCTGCCGGATTCCAAGGTTTTTGAGTATGGAAGCCGGAGGGCCTCTCTCTATGAGCTGGCCGTCTGGATGATCGTCAACAGCGATAATACTTCCACCAACGTGCTGATCTCTTATTTGGGCATGGATTGGCTGAACAGCTATTTTCAAAACGTCGGCCTTTCCTGTACCCGTCTGGAACGGTATATGCTGGATTTTGATGCGGTAGCCCACGGGAAGAATAATTATATCTCCCCTGCAGATTTCTGTCATTGTCTGGAGCGCTGGAAGGAAGCGGAAAGCGAAGACCCTTATGCCTCCCTGGCGCTGTCCATTCTCAGAAGGAACCGGGATTGGGACGCCCTGTGCCGCTATCTGTATGAGGATCTTTCTATTCCTCACAAGACAGGGGGCCTGGACGGGATCGAACATGACGCCGGTTTCATTGAGCAGAAAGGGGATTACTATTTCCTGGGGATTTTCGTATCTGAATTTGAGCCAAGTGAGGCCATGAGCCTGGAAGCTCAGAAACTGATGGGCAGAGTATCAAGGATGATTTTTGACGAAAGGGGGACGCAGAATGGAGAGACTGGCGTTGGTAACCGCTCCCAGCGGTTATCTGTATGAAGAGCCTCAGTTTACCGATCAAAATGGCAGCTATTATCAGGTGGCCGATGAGGTTTTGATGGGATGGGCGGTAAAAATTCTGGATGAAACAAATGGGATCTGCCGGGTTCTCACCCACTACGGCTATCAGGGCTATATGAGCAGGAACCGACTGATGGAAATTTCCCCGGACATGCTGAAAAAGCGGGAGGAATCGGCGGAATGCTTTTTCACCTGCGCGCCTCTTACCGATGTGATGGACCGTCCCAAAGTCCAGGGACGCGTGCTCCTCTCTCTCACCCGTGGATGTTTTCTTACCGCCCTGCCCCAGGAGGAAAACGGGTACCGCCGGGTAAGACTCTGCACCGGTTTGGAGGGTTATGTTCCGGAGCGGGCGCTCAAAAGAAGGCTGGATACGGACCGGTATCTGTATGACCCGGACTGGAATTTTCTTCATCAAAAAGCCCCGCAGGAATACTCCTGCGAGGCTTTCCGAAAACAGCTGACTGATACAGCCCGCTCCTATCTCTCCACTCAATACCGCTGGGGCGGGAAGTCCGCCCAGGGGATTGACTGCTCCGGCCTTGTCTTTATGAGCTATCTTCTGTGCGGCATTTTAATCTACCGGGATGCCGCCCTTATGGAGGGCTATCCCATCCGCCAGACTGCGCTCCAGCAGCTAAAGTCCGGTGATCTTCTGTACTTTCCGGGGCATGTAGCCATGTATCTGGGCGATGGAAAGTACGTGCACAGTACCGGGCACCGGGACAGTTTCGGCTGCGTGATCAACAGCCTGCGCCCCAATGATCCCGGTTACCGGGAAGATCTGAAACAACAGCTTCTCATGGCAGGAAGCCTGTTTCTTCCGGAATAACTGCTACTCCAGCACAATACCGGTCTGACAGGTGGTGGCATCTCCTGTCAGCACATTCTCATACAACAGGTAGAAGGACGCTGCAGACCAGCTGAAATTCTTGGTGTGAAGTCCTTCTCCTGTGATGGGATTATAGTTTTCCCGGATTGGCCCGTCTCCCATGAGTCCTTCCGCATTCAGGAACATCTTTTCCACCAGCTCCACGGCTTCCTCATCGTATCCGTAGTTCTTCATACCCTCAATACCGAACATGGCCTGATCCATCCACACCGGACCTCTCCAGTATTTATCGGGATCGAACATATCATTATCCTTGGAGGTAACCGGAAGGGGTACGGTCAGATTGAACTTCTCCTCATCCAGCATATTCTCCACCACACGGTCTGCCTGTTCCTGGGTGGCAAGTCCCGCCCACAGCGGCAGCCAGCCTTCGCAGCCCTTTCCGCGGTTTACCAGCAGTTTCTTCTCGCTGCCGTCCTCGTTGATCTGCAGATCATAGTAGAAGCCGGTCTCCTCGTCATACATATTTGTGTTGATGTAATCCCGCAGAGCTGCCGCTTCTTCCTCATACTTCGCCGCGTCTTCCTCCAGGCCCAGCTCCTCAGCCATGGATTTCAGGAAGCCTTTCTCCGCATACAAATAAGAGTTCAGATCCACAGACTCCTGATTGATGGTATAGCCAACCACCTGGCCTTCCTCATCGGTCACCTCATAAACCAGAGTTCCCACATCCTCCGGTCCGTTTCCGGACACATCAAAGCGGGGGGCGTTGTCCATGCCGCTCTCCCAGGCTGCCGCCTCAATCACGGCCTCCGGATCTACCAGCGGTTTGCCGTTCTCATCAGTGAGCACCTCACCGTTCTCATCGTACTGATAGTGGGCATCGTGCACCATGGCTCCGTACTCTGCCACACCGTTTCCGTCCACATCTCTGTTGGTGTACCACCAGTTGTGATAAGCCACCAGCTTCGGATACATCTCCTCCAGGAACTCCATATCCCCGCTCTCCATGTAGGCGTTATACACAGCCCATGCGGCCAATGGCGGCTTGGAATTTCTCTCGTTCCAGTTGCCTCCGTCTCCTCCGCGCTCAGATCCCTTATTGTAGAAGATGCAGTCAATGATGGCGCCCGCATCCTGGGGACGAACCTCGTCATCCGCCTGAATCTGATAGTCAAAGATGGACCGCACATTTTCCATCGCCAGATTGGAATCGTATTTGGCCATTCCTACCACCTGTTTCCAGGAGTCCCAGGCCCACAGTCCGATGAACCACTGATAGGACATGGAGGGAACCACACCCCCGTGAAGCAGATCTCCCGCCGCACTCATGTAGTTGGTCATCATGGTCTCAACCGCCTTTACGGCAGCATTTTTGTACTGCTTCCCGATCTGAACCTCATCCTTTTCAATCGTCTCCACGTAACCGTTCCAACGGTCCGCGTTCTCCTGGAAATAGGATTCCCCGTTTGCCAGCATATCTGCGGCCAGCTCCTGCTCCTGGGACGCCTCCTCATCTGTAAAGGTATAGCTCTCGGTTGCCCAGGTGGTAAAGGACGCTCCCCCATCCAGAGAAACCGGATCCGCTGCCGCAGTCACATAGGTATCTCCGCCCGCTGTGGTTTCCACCGGTATGTCACGGCGCACCGTAAACTGCACCTCGTCCGTCATCATGTAACTCCAGGTGGAGCGCACTTCTCTGAAGTTCACCTGAACACCGTCCTCCGTGGGCTCCAGGCTGTTCTCCATCAGGCTGTCCTCGTCTCCATAGTTGGAATACATGGTACCCCGCCATTTCAGCGTCAGTTCCTTGGGATCCTCCGTTTTATTCGTAATATCCGTGCGCACCAGGGCGGTCCGGTCGCTGGCGAAGATCAGCTCCATCTGCACCGTCAGATCCTCAAACTCATAGGTCTGAACCAGCATGCCCGGGTAATACACTCCCGTCCCCTCCGCGTCCGCATAAGAGTACACATTTCCCTCAGAATCCGTAATCTCCAGTCTGCTGAACGCTCCGGACAGGTTTACCGGATACTCCTCTGCCACGATCACCGGCCCCGCAAAACCTCCCTGCAGCTCGGGTACGTCCGCATCCGCCAGATAATAGCCATGCCATGCACCCATATCAGAAAAATTGTTGTACTCATTGGTATCATAGTAGCCATACAACTGCTCCTTGGGATTCGCGGTCACATCCAGCACATTGCCGTACTCCATCCGCAGATCCTCTGTTCCCTCTGCAAACGCCCCCGGCGCCAGGGAAAGGGTAACTGCGCCGCAGCAGACTGCCGCACAAACTTTTTTCCACATTTTTTTCATTCACTTACCTCCTTGCTTTCGCATGTTTTGTGCAATTCGCACTAAAACATTTTTTAT
>DBFBJF010000275.1:0-3065 GCA_048203265.1 Candidatus Merdiplasma sp. | reverse complement strand
GTACTACTACATGCAGGGACTGACCCAGCAGGAGATTGGAGAGCATCTGGGGATCCCCAGGCTGCGGGTCAACCGGCTTCTGGACCGGGCCAGAAAAAGCGGCATCGTCCACTTTTCCGTGAGGGCGGGAGACAGCAGCCGGATGGAGACCGAACAGGAGCTGATGCGGCGTTTTCATTTAAAGGATACTTTTATCGTACCGCCCGCTCTCAGTGAAACCGAGGTGAATGAGAATGTAGCCCAGGCTGCGGCCATGTACGTTCACGACCACCTGGACAAACACAGCTTTATCAACATGGGATACGGGGACACCCCCAGCCGGGTGCTCAACCACCTGGCAAATATGTCGGAATTTACCATCAATGTGGTCTCCCTCACCGGCGGCGTAAGCAATTATCTGCCCAATACCCAGTCCGATATTTTCAATGCCAAGCTTTATTTGATGCCCACTCCCCTGATTGTCCAGAATCCTGACATCATCCAGGCCCTGGAGCGGGAACCCAGCGTGGAACAGATCTCAAACATGGCTACTCTGGCTAAAATGACCATCATAGGCATCGGCGGAATGGACGAGGGAGCCACTGTCATCAAAAACGGCCTGCTCACCCACAATGATTTTCTTCTTCTAAGCATGAAGGGCGCTGTGGGCGATATACTGTGCCACTTTATTGACGGGCAGGGCCAGCTGGTATCATCTGATATTGAGGGACGGCTCATCAGCACATCCCTGGATACCCTGAAGTCTCTGGACAACACCATCGGTGTGGCAGCGGGACTTGGGAAGGCCAAGGCCATCCTGGCTGCTCTGCGCGGGGGCTATCTGGATACGCTCATCACCGATGAGACCACAGCGGCAAGGATTTTGGAGCTGTGCGGCCCGGAGGATGAGGCAGATCAATGATTTTACAGTATATATAGGGATTGACGCAGCGATTGCAGCAAATCCCTCAATTATTTATTCATTAGGAGGAGGTTAGTATGGCAGAACAATTTCTCATGGCAATTGATGCGGGCACCGGAAGCGTCAGGGCTGTCCTGTTTGACCTTGACGGGAACCAGGTGGGCTGCGAGCAGCAGGAATGGGAACACCGGGAAGATCCCAGGTATCCCGGCAGTATGGATTTTGACTGGGTGAATAACTGGACTCTGGCCTGCACCTGCACCAGGGGCGTGCTGAAAAAGACCGGCATCGATCCGAAACAGGTTGCGGCAGTGTCCACCACCTGCATGCGGGAGGGCATTGTGCTCTACGACAAAGAGGGGAAAGAAATCTGGGCCTGTGCCAACGTGGATGCCCGCAGCGATGACGAAGTGGGCAGACTGATCCAGATGAATCCGAAACTGGAAAAAGAAATCTATCTTCAGAGCGGACAGACCTACGCTCTGGGGGCACTGCCCCGGATTTTGTGGGTAAAGGACAAGATGCCGGAGGTATATGAAAAAATCGCGGCCGTGGGCATGTTCAATGACTGGCTGATCAAAAAGCTGACGGGTGTGGAGGCGGTGGAGCCCAGCAATGGATCCACTACCGGCATCTTTGACCTTCAGAGCCGGAAGTGGGACGCCTCCATCGCGAAAAAATGCGGTCTGCGGGACGATATTTTCCCGCCGGTGATGGAGTGCGGCAGCATCATCGCCAGCGTCAATGAGCAGGGAGCCCGGGATACCGGTCTGGCCGTGGGCACCCCCGTGGTGGTGGGCGGCGGTGACTGCCAGCTTGGCAGCATCGGCGTGGGAGCCACCCAGCCGGGGCAGGCTGCCGTATTCGGCGGCAGCTTCTGGCAGTATGAATTCAACACGGCAAACGGAGCCACGGACCCCGGATGCCGGGTGCGGGTGAACTGTCATGCGGTGCCCGGTGTCTGGCAGTACGAGGCTCTGGCCTTCAAGCCCGGCCTGGTGATGCGCTGGTTCCGGGACGGATTCTGCCAGATGGAAAAAGAAATCAGTAAAACCACCGGGGAGGATGTTTACGACATCATGAACCGGGAGGCTGAGAAGATTCCCGCCGGCTGTTACGGCATGATGTGTGCTTTCAGTGACGTGATGAACTTTATCAACTGGAAGCATGCCGCTCCCACCTTCACTAACTTTGAGCTGGATCCCCAGAAATTCAGCCGTTATACCTTCTACCGGGCCATCTTGGAAAATACAGCCCTGCTGGTGAAGGGGCATATGGAGCTGGTACAGGAGGCCACCGGAAATATGCCCTCCGAGATCATTTTCGCGGGCGGGGCTTCCAAGAGTCCTCTCTGGTCTCAAATTCTGGCAGACGTTCTGGGTATGCCCGTCAGGGTGCCTGTGGTGAAGGAAGCCACCGCTCTGGGCGCTGCCATCCTAGCCGGATACGGCGTGGGGCTCTACCCCAGTATTGAAGAGGGTGCAAAGCGCACGGTGAAGTGGGATCAGGTGTTTGAGCCCAACATGGACAACCATCAGGTTTACTGTCAGATGTATCCCATCTGGCGAAAGGTCTATGCAGCCCAGCTGGAATTGGTAAATGAGGGGCTGACCAAGCCCATGTGGATTGCCCCGGGATTATAAATCATGTTAGAAAAGCATCTGAAAGGAGAAGAAAATATGTACATCGTAGACGAAAAAGAAAAAGAATACCGCTTTGGTGACAGCGGCCCCAAATATCTGATGAAGGGCCCACGCATGAACTTTGCCCTTGTGCGGTTTAACCCCGGACAGGATTTTGACGCCCACTACCATAATGTCATGGAAGAAAACTTCTTTATTCTGGAAGGGAAAATCGACATCGTGGTGGACGGCGTGGTGAACCATCTCTCCGCCGGCCAGATGATCCACATCGAGCCCGGCGAGGTACACTACTGCATCAACAACTACGATGCCCCGGTGAAGATGGTTTCCACACTGGCGCCCTACCAGGAAGTGGATAAGGTGACTGTAGAGAACTACACCTACTGATACAAAAGTCAAACATCCCCCGGAAACGATCCAGGCCTTGCTGGTCTGAGTCTCCGGGGGATGTGTTTGCGTGAAGGCTAATGACTTAAGCGAGCCTAGTGGTCGTTCTTCTGCTGCTCCACGGCAACCTCACG
>DBFBJF010000274.1:0-2664 GCA_048203265.1 Candidatus Merdiplasma sp. | reverse complement strand
CTCCTGATGCGGCTGGCCCTTCCAACCGTTGCGGCCCAGGTCATTAATATGCTTTACAATATTGTCGATCGGATTTATATCGGGCATATTCCGGAGGTTGGGGCCCTGGCGCTGACGGGTGTCGGCGTCTGTATGCCTTTGATTATGATCGTGTCGGCGTTCGCAGCGCTGGTCGGTAACGGCGGTGCGCCGAGGGCGTCGATTTTTATGGGAAAAGGGGATAATTCTTCTTCTGAGAAGATCCTCGGCAACTGTTTTTCAGTTCAGGTGATTATTTCGGTGGTGCTTACAGCGATTCTCCTGATTTTTAACAGAGATTTGCTTCTGGCTTTCGGCGCCAGTGAAAACACCATCGATTACGGTGTGGCCTATATGAACATCTATGCCCTGGGGACAATCTTTGTGCAGCTGACGCTGGGAATGAATGCGTTTATCACCGCCCAGGGATTTGCCAAGACGGGAATGCTTTCTGTCCTCATCGGCGCTGTGGCTAACATTATTTTGGATCCCATCTTGATCTTTGGTTTTGGCATGGGCGTAGAGGGCGCTGCCCTGGCTACCATTATTTCCCAGGCCATGTCCTGTATATGGGTTCTGGCATTTCTGTTCGGAAAGAAAACACACCTGAAGATCCGCCGGAAAAACCTTCGGCTGGAATCCAGAATTGTGCTGCCAAGCCTGGCTCTGGGGCTTTCTTCCTTTATTATGCAGGCCAGCGAGAGTGTGATTTCCATCTGCTTTAACTTTTCTTTGCTGAAATACGGCGGGGACATTGCGGTGGGTGCCATGACGATTCTCACCAGTGTGATGCAGTTTGCCATGCTTCCCCTTCAGGGGTTGGGGCAGGGAGCACAGCCCATCATCAGCTACAATTATGGGGCGAAGAATGTGGACCGGGTAAGGGCGGCATATAAACTGCTGCTGAAGAGCAGCCTGTGCTACTCGGTAATTCTATGGCTGTGCGTGATGATCTTCCCCCAGGGCTTTGCAGCCATGTTTACCTCGGATGCTCAGCTTTTAGAGTACACGAAAACCGCTCTTCGAATCTATATGGCCTGCATGTTCCTGTTTGGTATTCAGATGGCCTGTCAGATGACCTTTACTTCACTGGGAAATGCCAAGGCGTCCATTCTGGTGGCGGTGATGCGGAAATTCATTTTGCTGATTCCGCTGATTTTTATTCTGCCCCATGTGTTTACGGGAAACCAGGCCATTGCGGTTTATACGGCTGAGCCGGTGGCAGACTTTCTAGCGGTAAGCTTCACTTCCGTTCTGTTCTTTTTCCAGTTTCGGAAGGCGCTGCGGCAGATTGCACACTGAGCGGCGGGATGCCTTGGCTTGAACTTTTCCCAGCTCATTGACTGACCTAAAATTTACAGATATAATGGAAACCGTATGATTAATTTTCAGACGTAATGAGCGAGACAATAAATGGGGGATGGTTCTTTGATTAAGGTACTGTTGGCAGATGACAATCGGTTTGCGTTGGAGCATGTGGCCGGTCTGGTGGATTGGAAGAAATTGGGGTATTCTCTGGTGGGGATGGCCAGCGATGGTCTGGATGCGTGGACCCAGTTTTGCCGTTATGCTCCCGATGTGGTGATTGCGGATGTGCAGATGCCGGGCATCGATGGGAGAGAGCTGGCCAGAAAAATCAGGGAGACAAAACCAGAGACAGTCATTATATTTCTTTCCAGCTATGACGAGTTTGATTATGCCAGGGCTGCCATTGACTTGAGTGTACAGGATTATATTCTGAAGCAGGAGCTGGATGAGCAGATGATGACAGAAAAGCTGGCAGAGATAAAAAATCTGTTTGAGGCGAAGGAGGCAAAAAGGGATAAGATTCGGAAAAACTATTTGAAACAGTGTTTTCGGACGCCGCCGGATGAGCTGGACGAGGAGGTTTATGAGGATATCTTTCCGGAAACATACGGTGTGTTCTTCGTGGAGCAGGATCACGTGCCGGAAGAAATTACCGGATTTTCGGGACGCGGAACCGGTGAGGCGGATGCCGGCGCGGCAACCGAAACGCTGAAACGAAACGTGATGGGACTGGAATACTGTGTGCGGACGGAGCCGTACCGTTTTATCTGTCTGTGCGGGCGGGAAAATTTGGACCGGACTGTTCTGGAGGCGAAATCAGCGCTGAAGGATCTGTGGCCGGCCACGTTTTCAGTCATTGTGCTGGGGGAGAAAACCGTGCTGCAGTGCAGGAGAGAGTTGGAGGATGAAGCGTATGTGTTTCGGCAGAGGTATTTTGACGGAAATGGTGTTGTCCTGTATGCGGATCTGTGTGAGAGACCCGCGGCGGTTTACATGGACGTCCAAAACCGTCAGTGGATACAGTGGAGACAGAGACTGAAAGATTCCGATCAGGAACAGTTCCCCCTTTTGCTGGATCAGATATTTCGCCCTGTCATTTCCGGCTGCGACTATGACCAGTTTACATATGCGGTGGAGCAAACCTGCAAAGTTTTGGAGGAGAGAAGCCAGAAGCTGCCGGATCCCTTTTCCCTGTATGGAGAAGAGATGGGGGGGCTTACCAGCGCCAGAAGTATTCTAAGGTGGCTCAAGGAGAAGGGAGCAGAGCTGCTGGAGGCAGAGAGAAGTCAGCAGGGCGCGGATTCAGAAGAGATTGCGAAAGCGATGGGGTATGTTTAC
>DBFBJF010000273.1:0-9540 GCA_048203265.1 Candidatus Merdiplasma sp. | reverse complement strand
GGAAAGGGGCAGAGGAAAAAAGAATCCCCGGGACGGACAGAGGGCGGTGCACCGCCTGCGGCGCCTGTGTGCAGGAGTGCCTGGGAGACGCCAGGGAGCTGTGCGGGACCTTCTGGGATCTGCCGCGGCTGGTGGAGGAGCTGTTGAAGGATCTGCCCTTTTACGAAACCTCCGGCGGAGGCGTCACCCTCTCCGGGGGAGAGGTGATGGCCCAGGATCCGGACTATGTGGCGGGGCTGGCCAGGATGCTTT
The DNA here is from genome assembly GCA_048203265.1 of Candidatus Merdiplasma sp. Taxonomy (GTDB): domain Bacteria; phylum Bacillota; class Clostridia; order Lachnospirales; family Lachnospiraceae; genus Merdiplasma. The sequence goes on along the minus strand of DBFBJF010000273.1, from coordinate 9,288 downwards.
CCCAGAGAGGCGTTTCGGTGAATCTGGACACCTGCGGCGCGGTCAAGACGGAGCGTTTCCTGAGTGTGCTTCCCTATGTGGACACCATTTTATTTGACCTGAAGGTGATGGATGAGGAAGCCCACCGCCGCTTGACCGGGCAGGGAAATGGGCAGATTCTGGATAATCTGCGGATGCTCTCCAAGCAGGAGGCCCGGATCTGGATCCGGATTCCGGTGATCGGAGGCGTCAATGACCGGGAGGAGGAGATGGAGAAAATGGCCCGTTTTCTCACCGGGGAGCACATTCGATATGAGCAGGCGAATCTGCTGCCCTACCATGATACAGGGCGGGGAAAATACGGCCATCTGGATCGGACCTACGGGGGAGGGGCATTTGGTACCCCTTCCGGGGAGCGGATGGAGGAGCTGAGACAATACTTGGAGTCGCTGGGGATCGGCCCGGTGCGGATAGGAGGATGAGAACATGGAAGAGCGGGGGATGAATGAGAGAGTCCGCAGGCTGAGAAGGGAGAGCGTGGAGACTCCTGCCAGGATTGATATGGAGCGGGCACGGTGTGTGACGGAAATTTACCGGGAGTACGAGGGGACGGTGAGCGTTCCTGTGCTGCGGGCCATGGCGCTGAAGCGGTATTTTGAGAAAAAGACCATCAGTATCCATGAGGGAGAGCTGATTGTAGGGGAGAAGGGCTGTGGCCCCCAGGCTTCCCCCACCTTTCCGGATCTGTGCTGCCATACCCTGGAAGACCTTCAGGTGATGAATGACCGGGAGCTGATCCGGTTTGCGGTGACGGAGGAAGACCGGAAGTTTCAGGAGAAGGAAATCATCCCCTACTGGGAGCGGCGCTGCATCCGCCACCAGATTCTGGAACACATGACGCCGGAGTGGAAGGCGGCCTACGGCGCCGGCATTTTTACGGAATTTATGGAGCAGAGAGGGCCGGGGCACACGGTGGGCTCAGAAAATATTTTCCGAAAGGGCTTCCTGGAGCACAAGGAGGACATCCGCCGGGCCAGGGAGGCCCTGGACTATTTTTCTGACCCGGAGGCCCTGGAGCGGGAGGAAGAGCTGAAGGGCATGGACATTGCCTGCGATGCGGTGATCCTGCTGGCCTCCCGCTATGCGGATCTGGCTAGGAAGATGGCCCGGGAGTGCCGGGATGAGGCCAGGAGAGAGGAGCTTGCGCAGATTGCGGAGAACTGCAGCGTTGTGTCGGCCCACCGGCCTCAAACCTACTGGCAGGCCATTCAGATGTATTGGTTTGTTCATCTTGCGGTGACCACCGAGTTGAATCCCTGGGATGCCTACAGCCCGGGGCGGCTGGATCAGCATCTGATTGGCTTTTACCGGAGAGATGTGGAAGCCGGGATCCTGAACCGGGACGGGGCAAAGGAGCTGCTGGAGTGTCTGTGGGTGAAGTTTAACAATCAGCCGGCTCCGCCCAAAGTGGGCATTACTCTGAAGGAGAGCAGCACTTACACCGATTTTGCCAATATCAATACGGGCGGCATCACCCCCGATGGCAGGGACGGGGTAAATGAGGTGAGCTATCTGATTCTGGAGTGCATGGATGAGATGAAGCTGCTGCAGCCCTCCTCCAACGTTCAGATCAGCCGGAAGACACCCCAGGATTTCTTAAAGAAAGCCTGCGCCATCTCCCGGAAGGGCTGGGGGCAGCCGGCCTTCTACAACACGGAGGCCATTGTGCAGGAGCTGCTGAATGCGGGCAAGTCCCTGGATGACGCCAGAAAGGGGGGTACCAGCGGCTGCGTGGAGACGGGGGCCTTCGGCAATGAGGCCTATATCCTCACCGGATATTTTAATATTCCCAAGGTGCTGGAGCTGACACTTTTCAACGGTTATGACTATGTGAGCGGGCAGCAGCTGGGACCAGAGACCGGATGGGCTTATGAGTTTGCCTCCTATGAGGAGCTGTGGCAGGCGTTCTGCGCCCAGATGAAATACTTTGTGGATGTGAAGGTGCGGGGCAGCCTGGTAATTGAGGATATTTACGCCAGGCAGATGCCGGTGCCCTTCCTGTCCGTGCTCACCAACGACTGCATTGCCAGAGGAAAGGACTACAACGCCGGTGGCGCCCGATACAACACCAGCTACATCCAGGGCGTTGGGATCGGCACGGTGACGGACTGCCTGGCAGCCATCAAGTATCACGTGTACGACCGGAAAAGCTTCTCCATGGAGGAGCTGATGAACGCGATGCGGGCAGATTTTGACGGATATGAGCGGATCTACCGCCTGGTGTCGGGCCGCGCGCCTAAGTACGGCAATGACGATGACTATGCCGATAAGATTATGGAGCAGGTGTTTGAGGCTTACCGGGACTGTGTCACAGGAAGGCGAAACAACCGGGGCGGCACCTACCGGGTGAATATGCTGCCCACCACCTGCCATGTGTACTTCGGCGAGGTGATGATGGCCAGCGCAAACGGGCGTCATGCCCATAAGCCGGTGTCTGAGGGCATTTCCCCGGAGAAAGGGGCGGATGTGAATGGCCCCACCAGCGTCATTAAGTCCTGCTCTAAGATGGACCAGCTCTCCACCGGGGGCACCCTGCTGAATCAGAAGTTTCCGCCCTCCGTGGTGGCGGGGGAACAGGGGCTGGAGCAGATGGCAAATCTGATCCGCACTTACTTTAACCTGGACGGGCATCATATTCAGTTTAATGTGGTGGATCGTCAGACCCTCCAGGATGCTCAGGCGCATCCGGAGGAGTACCGGGACCTGATTGTCCGGGTGGCCGGATACAGCGACTATTTCCGCAACCTGAGCCGGGAGCTGCAGGATGAGATCATCGCCAGAACGGAACAAAGCTTTTCCTGATCTGTGGTATAGGAGGGCGCTGCCGCCATACTGTTTTGCGGCGGCGCTCTTTCTCTCTTTTTACATCTCTTTACATTTCCCCATGAAGCTGACGCAAATTTTGCATAGATTTTACATAGAGGCGGTTTTGGAATTTACACGCCGGATTTATTGTTTTATCTGTAATCTGACAACGGATGCAGGCACAGCCTTCCCGGAGGAGAACGGCTGGGGGGCAGAACCTTCCGTCAGATGAGCACTTCCGTCAATTCGCGTATCCCCAAAGATGAGAAGTGCATAAGAAGCAGAACATAACATATTGGGGAGAAAAGGAGAATGAGTAAGATGAAAAAATTTGCAAAAGTAATGATGGCATTATCCATGAGCGCTGTTTGTGTGGCAGGAACTGGTTTCGCTGCACTGGCGGCAGAGTTTGACAACACCAGCACAATCTCTGTTCAGTCCAGAGAGGATGGTTCCGGTACCAGAGGCGCTTTCACTGAGCTGTTCGGCATCGAGCAGAAAGATGCAGACGGAAATAAAGTGGATATGACCACCGTGGAAGCTGCCATCACCAACAGCACTTCTGTTATGATGACTGCAGTGGCTAACGATGAGTATGCCATCGGATACATTTCTCTTGGTTCTCTGGACGACACCGTAAAGGCTGTAAAGATCGATGGGGCAGAGCCTACAGTAGAGAACATTGAGGATGGAACCTACAAGATTTCCAGACCGTTCAATATCGCTGTCAAAGAGGATGAGTTAAGCCCGGTGGCACAGGACTTCGTAAACTATATCATGAGCGCTGACGGCCAGGCTGTGATCACAGACAACGGCTATATCGCTGTACAGGATGGCGAGGCTTTTGAGTCCGATATGTCCGAGGGCAAGGTTGTTGTAGGCGGTTCTTCTTCCGTATCTCCCGTAATGGAGAAGCTGGCAGAGGCATATCAGGCAATCAACACCAACGCTGACATTGAGATCCAGACCACTGACAGCACCACTGGCGTAGCCAATGCCATCGAGGGAACCTACAACATCGGTATGGCTTCCAGAGCACTGGATGACAGCGAGCTGGAGCAGGGCGTTACCAGCATCACCATTGCCAACGATGGTATCGCTGTAATCGTAAACAACAACAACCCCATCGAGGAGCTGACCTCTGAGCAGGTACTGGGCATCTACACTGGTGAGATCACCACTTGGGATGCGTTGGAGGCAGAATAATCAGCCCACATAAGGGAAACTGAGAGGGAGCGGTTGACGCTCCATTGATAAGCTGCGGGGCAGGCCAGCTTCGGGATGTCTGAGGTAAAACCGGAGATCGGAGAGGGCGGTCTAACCCTTATCATAAGCGGGATGCTGTGAAAATCTACAGCATCCTATATGCATGTATGGAGTTAACCCGGCAACCGGACAGCATGTGATGCCGCAAGGGGGTTGCCTTTGAAGATAGAGAGACGTAGAAGAGGGATAATCAATGGCAGATAAAAATGAGAGTAAAGGCGGTATCCGGGCCACTTGGCATAGAGTGCGGGAGCCGTTTATGAAGGGTGTGTTTCTGGTGGCAGCCTGCGTGTCCATCCTGGCCGTGGCACTGATCTGTATTTTCCTGTTTGGAAGCGGCGTGCCGGCCATCGCGGAAATCGGCCCCTTAAAGTTCCTGTTTGGTCAGGAGTGGAGACCTGGAAACGATATTTACGGGATTTTTCCCATGATCATAGGAAGCATCTATATTACGGCCGGAGCGATTGTGGTAGGCGTTCCCATTGGCTTTCTTACCGCCGTCTTCATGGCAAAGTTTTGTCCCAAGGGTATTTACAGAATTCTGAAACCCATGATTGACCTGCTGGCGGGCATCCCCTCCGTGGTATATGGTTTCTTCGGCATGGTGGTGATTGTGCCCATCGTGAGAGGCATATTCGGAGGAAACGGCAGCAGTATTTTGACCGCATCTATACTTCTGGGAATTATGATCCTTCCCACAATTATCAGCGTTTCAGAATCCGCTATCCGTGCGGTGCCCGAGAGCTACTATGAGGGTTCCCTGGCGCTGGGAGCCACCCATGAGAGAAGCGTGTTTGCTGCCATGCTTCCAGCGGCAAAATCCGGCATCATGGCCGGTATCATTTTGGGCGTGGGCCGGGCTATCGGCGAGACCATGGCTGTGATCATGGTGGCAGGCAACCAGCCCAGACTGACCGGTGACCTGCTGAAGGGTATCCGTACCATGACCGCCAACATTGTGCTGGAGATGGGCTATGCCACCGGCCTGCACCGGGAGGCGCTGATCGCCACCGGAGTAGTCCTGTTTGTATTTATTCTGATTATTAACCTGCTGTTTTCCATCGTGAAAAACAGAGGAGAAAGGAGCTAAGCCATGAAAGAACGAATGTCAGTCAACGTGAGCGGCGAGGGCGTTGTGGTCAGCCCGGGACGATTTCAGGGGGAAAACGGAGTGACCGAGTCCGGAAACGGGAAAGAAATGATCAGTGACAGCGAGCTGGCTAAGATTGAAGCGATTAACAAGGTGACCTGGAAAGACCGGCTGAAGAGTTATAAAAGAACGCCCGGCTCCCTGATCCTGTTCGGGCTGGTGGGGTTGGCCGCCCTGATCACGGCTGCTGTGCTGGTGTTTCTGGTGGGCTATATTCTGGTGCGAGGCATTCCTTACCTCACCCCGTCCCTGTTTGCCTGGGAATACACATCTGAGAACTGTTCCGTGGTACCGGCTCTGATCAATACTGTGCTGATGACGCTGCTGGCTCTGCTGATCGCGGTTCCCTTTGGCATTTTCTCCGCGGTTTATCTGGTGGAGTATGCGGGTAAGGGAAATAAGCTGGTAAAGGTGATCCGGGTTACAGCGGAGACGCTGACCGGTATTCCCTCCATCGTGTACGGCCTGTTCGGTATGCTGTTTTTCGTAAATGCTCTGAAGTGGAATTTCTCCCTTCTGGCCGGCGCGTTTACCCTGTCTATCATGATCCTTCCCGTAATCTTAAGAACCACGGAGGAGGCTCTGATGTCTGTTCCGGATTCCTACAGAGAGGGAAGCTTTGGCCTGGGCGCAGGCAAGCTGCGTACCGTGTTCCGGATTGTGCTGCCCTCCGCAGTGCCCGGTATTCTCTCCGGCGTGATCCTGGCCACCGGCCGTATCGTAGGTGAGACGGCTGCGCTGATTTATACCGCGGGATCTGTGGCTCAGCTGCCCAGCTCCATATTCAGTTCTACCAGAACACTGGCCGTTCATATGTATAATCTGGCCAATGAGGGCCTCCATGTGAACCAGGCCTACGCCACAGCCGTGGTGCTGCTGGTGCTGGTAGTGATTATCAACCTGATTTCCTCCCAGCTGGCGAAGAGGATTTCCAAGGCATAGGCTGATGGTTGGTTGACGGAAGTAAACAGAAGGAAAAAGAGGATTTGCGAAGATGAATAAAAGCAAGATTAAGATAGAAAATCTGGAATTATACTACGGAAATTTTCATGCGCTGAAAAATGTGTCCATGGAGATTCCGGAAAAAGAGATCACCGCGTTTATCGGTCCTTCCGGCTGCGGAAAGTCTACCCTGCTGAAATCTTTAAACCGGATGAATGATCTGGTGGAGGGATGCAAAATCACAGGAAAGGTACTGCTGGATGATCAGGATATTTACCGGGACATGGATGTGAACCTGCTTCGTAAGCGGGTGGGCATGGTGTTTCAGAAGCCCAATCCCTTCCCTATGAGCGTGTATGATAATATCGCCTACGGTCCCCGTACCCACGGTATCCGTTCCAAGGCAAAGCTGGACGAGATCGTGGAGAAATCCCTGCGGGACGCGGCTATCTGGGATGAGGTAAAAGACAGATTAAAGAAAAGTGCCCTTGGGCTTTCCGGCGGCCAGCAGCAGCGTCTGTGTATCGCCAGAGCCCTGGCGGTACAGCCGGAGGTGCTGCTGATGGATGAGCCCACCTCGGCTCTGGATCCCATCTCCACCTCCAAGATCGAGGATCTGGCTGTGGAGCTGAAAAAGGATTACACCATCGTGATGGTGACGCACAATATGCAGCAGGCAGTCCGGATCTCAGATGAGACCGTATTCTTCCTGCTGGGCGAGGTGGTAGAGGCCGGAAACACGGAGAAGATGTTCTCCATGCCCAAGGACAAGAGAACCGAGGATTACATTACGGGAAGATTCGGTTGATTACAGGGCGTACTCAAACACGTACCCGTCCTCACCGTAATGCTCATTGCCGGTCCACAGAACGGTTTTGTCCGTCAGGTTATAGACGACGCTGTGCACGGTGCAGCCGTTGGCGTCATCATTGTTCCAGCTGCGGCGGCCAACCTCTGAGAGCAGGGTCATGGCGTCCTCCTCGTCGTCAAACAGGCCGGCCTTTTCCTGGAGGCGGCCCAGAATGTGCTCGTACCGGTCCAGACCCTTCATATCCTCCTGATTATCGTAATAATCCGGAGATACGATGAAGTTGGTGACGCACTGGTAGTCGGATGTGCCTGTGGCAGGATCCGTATCGTTGTAGGTGATGACAAGCTGACGCTGGCTTCCGTCATTGTCTGTGGCATCGGTTCCGTTTATCCACTCTAGGATGGCGCTCTTTCCGGTGGAATCGGCGATCATGTAATGGTAGGAAGTGTTGGCGGAATCGTGAAGATCATACTGGGAGATCAGCTCGATGGCCTCATCCACACTGTCGGCATAGTCCAAAACGAGACGAAGCATGGTGGTGGAGGTCAGATCCGGCTTCTCGGTATTCTGATCGGTGGGCACGGTCTCCGCTCCCTGATAGGTCATGTAGATGCCGCAGGAAACGCCGGCATCGTTCATGCCGTCCAAGGGGGCATAGGCAGCAGCCAGACACTTGATCTTGTCCATGAGCGAGGTGACATCCTTCTCCTGGTCAAGGCCTAAGAACTGCAGGTCAACGGTGGAAACGGAAGCGTGACGGTCTCCGCCGGGATTGGTGAAGACAACACAGGTGTTTGTCTTATCGAAGTCGTAGTTTCTGGCGAAGATTCGGTCTCCCTCCTGGGTAGTTCCGGTAAAGGAGGAACAGCCGATGCTGCTCTCGCTGATTTCCATATCAAGCAGTCCTTTGGTGATGTGAGCAGTGATAAAGTTGATCAGGTCGCCATCGTTGGATGCGCCGCCCTGCTCCAGATACTCGTCAAAATAGTAGCCGCCGGAGATGTTCATCTGATAGACGGATCCGTCCAGATGGTCATCGTTGCGGGTGCTGATCTGCTTTAAGGACAGCACCGATGAGATTTCGTTGTGCCAGATGCCCCAGACCACTGCGGCGGCGATGATGATCAGCCCGATCACCAGGGCCAGGCAGATGAGCAGGATTTTTTTCGCTTTTCCCTTTTTGGGTGTGGCTTCCATGGTTTGATTCATACAATTCCTCCCTATTTTGCATAAATGAAATATGGGTGTGATGGTCAAGTGAACCGAAAAAAGAAAGTTCATGAATTGAACCAAAAAACCCGGTGATTAGCATACACCTGAAAAAAAAGGGTGTCAATGCATTTTTGGTAATTTTCAGTTTACCATGTTACTTTATTGTTACTATTCACAGCCGTTTCAGAATTGACAGCAGGTGCGTTGTGCCTGCACGTAAGCGTATGTTGTGAATGGTAACCCGGCAATGTCTTTGCCCGGAGGAAGGACATTTTATATAGAAGAAAAAATTCAGGAAGGTTAAATGTTATGCGTAATCGGTTTGATGAACAGCTGTCACAGCTGAATGAAGAGATTATTGCCATGGGCACCATGATTGAGCAGGCTATCGAAGCGGCGGTGGACGCACTGATCCATCAGAACGTGGAGGAGGCCAAAAAGGCCATGGAAAGTGACAAGGAGATTGATCATCAGGAACGGGAAATTGAGAATCTGTGCCTGAAGCTGCTGCTTCAGCAGCAGCCGGTGGCAAAGGATTTGCGGGTGATTTCGGCTGCCCTGAAAATGATTACAGATATGGAGCGAATCGGCGACCATGCGGTGGACATCTCCGAGCTGACCATCGTGATGTCCTGCAAGCCATATATGAAGAAGCTGGAGCATATTGAACAGATGGCCAAGGAGACCATGATTATGCTGATCAGCAGCCTGGAAGCTTATGTGAATAAAAATCTGGATCAGGCCAAGAAAGTGATTGATCATGATGACATTGTGGACGATCTGTTTATCAAGGTAAAGGATGAACTGATCAGACTGATCCGGGAGAACGCGGAAAATGGAGAGCAGGCAGCCGACCTTCTCATGGTAGCCAAATACTTTGAGCGGATCGGTGACCATGCCACCAACATTGCGGAGTGGGTAATCTTCTCCATCACAGGTGAGCACAAAGAAGGTTAAAAACAAAAAAATAGGAAAAGACAGTTTTTGGGCGGCAGTCTCCATGGCAGTCGTGAATTGAAAAAGTAAACTCCATAGGAAAGAACTAATTCTATAAGCCTGAAAA
>DBFBJF010000272.1:0-10641 GCA_048203265.1 Candidatus Merdiplasma sp. | reverse complement strand
TTTTTATCCTTTTTCCCGGATTTTTTCTCCTTTTTCCCAGGCTTGTCCCCTCCCGGGGATTTCTTCTTTTCCGCCTTGTGGAGACGTTTCTCCTCCATCTGAGAAGAATTTTTTTCCTCTGTCGGCAGAGCCGATTCCGCTTCCCGCGCGGGCGGCAGAATCTCTCCAAAAATATCCTCCCCCACAGGCTCCATCACGGAATCCGTCTTCTCTTCCGGTAACTCTCCCTGTTTGCCCAGGGACTCCAGAAATGCGGCCGTCTCCCGAAGAACCGCTCCGTCCACAGAGTAGTAGGTGCGCTTCCCCGCTTTCCTGGTTGAAACCAGCCCTGCCTCGCAGAGCGTCTTCATGTGATGGGACAGGGTGGACTGCACCACGTCCACCTGCTCCAGCAGTTCCCCGCCGTTTCTCTCCCTCTGCCGCAGCAATCTCAGAATCTGCAGCCTGTGGCTATCCGCCAGCGCCCGGAAGATCTGATCGTACCCCTTCTGCTCTTTCGTCATCCATACTCTCCCCCGTTTCGCCCTACATCAAATGGGCCTGTAAAAATGATGACATCTCCTCCACGGAATGGACTATGTAAGTGGCTCCCGCCGCCTCCAGCTCCCCGGGCCTGGCAAAACCGATGTAGGCGCCCAGACTGTCAATTCCGCACTGTCTGGCCCCCTCCACATCATGTTTCCGGTCACCGATCATCAACACCTGATCTTTCTTCTCCCCGTCAATGGAGAGCCGACGGAAGGCCTCCCGAATCACGTCCGCCTTGGCGTTGCGCTTCTCATCCATGCTGGCTCCCACTACCTCCGTAAAGTAGGAGCGAAGCTGAAATTTCTCCAGTATGCGCACCACATAGGCCTCCGGCTTGGAGGAGGCCACCACCAGCAGGCCTCCCCGGCGCTGCAGCTCCTCCAGCATCTGGGGTATCCCCTCCAGCACCTCATTTTCAAATATCCCCACGTCCTGGAATCTCTCCCGGTATTTTACCACAGCCTCCCTGGCCTGCTCCGGCGTCAGCCCGTAATATTCCATAAAGGAGTCCACCAGAGGCGGCCCGATGAAGGGCTCCAGCTTATCTAAATCCGGCTCCTCGATACCAAAATGCCGAAGCGCATACTGCACACACTTGGTGATTCCCTCTTTGGGGTTTGTCAATGTCCCGTCCAGATCAAAAAATAAATACCGATACATTCCGCTCTCCTCGTCTGTGTTCTTCCTGTTTCCGCTTTCCCAATCCTGTTCCGCCTTAATCGTACACCACCACCGGGGTCCCGATGGACACAATGTTGTAAATAGTCTGGGCTGCATCGTAGGGGGTATTCACACATCCATGGGAGCCGTTGCTCAGATAAATGGTCCCGCCAAATTCCCAGCGGTTCTGCATATCATGAATACCGATATCTCCATTGAAGGGCATCCAGTAATCCACCGGGGCTTCATAACCTTCCCCGGTCAGCACATACTCCTGCATTTTCGCGTCAATCGCCCAGACTCCGCCGGCCGGCGTGGCATCCCCCTTGTTGGGATTCCCCGTCACAACCGGGGTATCCACCACCAGATTGCCATCCTGGTAGCACCACATCTCCTGTCTGGAGATGCAGATCTCCACGTAGGTGCCCCCGATGTCATTCTCCGCCCGGCTCATAGCCGTGTAAACGTACTCTGGCGTGATGGTCTCCGTCTTTCCCGCTTTCACCGCATCCGACAAAATCTGCGCCGTGGCATCCTGATCCATGGCCCATCCGTAATCTCCCCCGGACAGGGAGACGGTGGTTCCCAGGCTGGTATAAAATTCCCGGTCCCTTCCAAAAGTATCATACTTATCCGCCAGGCCGGATACATACTCCCAGATCTTATTGTCATCAATGTAATAGCTGCCGTCCTCATTCTGGGCAATCCAGTTCTTAATCACCGATCCGTCCACCACTTCCTGGCGATCCTCAAAATCATAGGTGATGCATGCTTTCAGCAGGCTGTTCAGTTCTTCCACCTCTGCGTTCAGCTCCGGATCATCCTGATACACCAGGGGATCGATGTAGCAGCCCTTCTCCTCCAGGGAAACCGTAGTGGCTCCCTGATCCAGGGCGTCCAGAATAGCCTCTTTCGTCTTATTAAAGTCCAGCGTGGTTCCCATCACCTCCGGCACCACCTCATATCCGGTATCGGTATCGCCCCGATGGGCATCCTGCGGCGCCACAATATTTCCCGGCAGGAAACAGTTCATGTTCCGGAGCACCTGGTCGATGCCCTCCCGGTCATAGGTGGTGGTCACCGTCAGATTCCCGCCCTTTCCCAGCAGCATCATGGCCGGCCAGATATAGCACCGCTGCCCCTTCAGCTGATTCTCAATGGAGCTGTCATCCTGGTACTGAAGTCCGATCTGGCTGGCCGTAATCACATCCTTCTGCCCGTTTCGCTCCTCCACAGTCAGTGTATACTCTCCCAGTTTCTTCTGAACTTCCTCCTTCACCTGACCCGCTGTCATTCTGCCGCAGTCAATCCCGTAAATCTGGGCGCCGGAGTAGAAATGGCCGCCAAAATAGACGGCCACCACGATGTAGGCCGCCACAGCCACCACTCCCAGCCCGATCAGGGAGATGCGCAGCGCGTCCGGCCCTTCGCTTTTCCTTTTCCCCTTCGGCTGTTTTTCCCGGTAACGGCTGCCCCCCGCAGAATGGCGCAGCACAGCGCCCTCCTTTTTCGTATCCCGGTGCGGCTTTCTGCGTCCCTGGTTTTCGGTCAGTCCGCCCCGGCGTCCGTTCCTCTCCCAGAGATTTTTGTTTTCCTTTGCTCCCTTCTCCCAATCCATGACAAACTCCTTTATAAAAATAGCCCTGTTTCATTTTATCCTCCAGAGCATGATTTTATTCCCGCGGCAGTGAGCCTGGCAGCCCTGCCCGATTTTTCCATAGCGCAGAACGCAGATACAAGGAAGAAGCGCACGCCTGCCCTCCTTCCTCATATCTGCGTCCCTGTATTTACTTATAAAGAATGATCGCCACTCCGGCTTCAATATTATTGTAAATCTTATCCGCCGTGTCATAGGGAAGGTTTACACATCCATGGGAACCATTGGTCAGATAAATGTCACCTCCGAAGGAGCTTCTCCAGGTAGCGTCATGGAGTCCCTGCCCGTCAAAGAAGGGCATCCAGTAAGTTACCTCCGTTCTCCACCCGTTGGCGGCGTCTCCGCCCGTGAGCACAGAGGGACTCTCCTTGTAGGCCAATGGGAAAGCGCCGGTCTGGGTTTCCGTCCCCTTGGCCACACAGCCGGACACCAGATCGCTCTCCACAATCAGCTCTCCATCCACATAAAACCAGATATGCTGGGTGGTGAGATTCACCTCCACATAAGTACCGGCCAGGTCATCTACGCCATTCCGCTTGTACCCGGAGTGGGAGTATACCGGTTCACGGGTCACCTGGGTATTGGACTGAATATCAGACAGAAGCTGATTGAATTCCCCCTCCTCGTCCACCAGATAACCATACTCATTCTCTGTGGCCGGGATGGTAACCTCCGTTCCCAGGGAGGTCTGGAAGGTCCTGTCATAGTAAACCGTGTTATACTTAGAGGCCAGCTGAGTCACATATTCACGGATCTGTGCCTGATCCAGCACTCCGCTGCCGTCCACAATGGACAGCCAGTTCTGAATGGTGTTCCAGTCCAGAACCTCGGTCTGTTCTCCAAAAGTATAGGTAATGGTGGCCTGGGAATAATGATTGTAAATATTGCACACATTATTCAGCTCCACATCATCCTGGGTCACCTGAGGCTTAATATAAATGCTGTCCGGGATATCAATGGTCAGATCCCCCTGGGGATCTTGCTCCAGCACCAGGGCATCCACCTGCTCCTTGACTATTGCCTGCAAATCGGCATCCGCAAACTCCGTACCATTTACCTCAGGCTGGATATAATAGGTCTTAGTGGCCTCATCGTAGAGCATCTGGGCGTCCACGCTGGCCACCCGGGGATTTTTCAATGCCCCGCTGTTCACTGCGGCCTCCAGAGTGCTCTCATCGGAGGTGAAGGGAACTTCCACCCGGAAGGAGTTGCCGTTCATCAAACTGCTGATCAGCACCGGTATGCTGCTCTTCTGCCTCTCCAGCGCCTGATTCAGGCTGTCCAGCAGGACAGACTGATCCACCTGGTACCCCAGCTGCTCCAGGGTAGCGGACATGGCCTCCTCCCCGTTTTCTCTGATATGAATCACCGGAGCGCTGTAGGCTTTGGTCAGCTCAGTGAGCACTTCCTTCGGCTCCTTATCTGACGCATCAAACCCGTTGATGGTGGTGCCCTCAAAATAGGTGGTCCTGTCCCACTGCTGCTTCAGGTAAACACCGGAGACGATTCCGATGCCCGCCAGCAGAATCAGGCAGATCACAATGATCCCCTTTAAAATTTTTACTTTTTTCACGCTTTATCTCCCCTGTGTTTCCTATACGACAAGTAGCCCAGCGTATCTGCATACTGTAACAGAGACGTGAGCCACTCCCCGCAGGATAAATCCCCTGTCGTGTTACTATTCACATTCCTTATTTTACCTTAGCACGGTATACAATCGTCCAAATGGTAATGAACAGCATCCAGGCCGCTGATGCCCCTTTCTCCACCAGCCCGATGTAGTCATTGGGCGCCATGGGCAGCATGGACGCCACCGTCCCCAGGCTAATCACAATGCCGGCCACCAGTACAAATACCGGTATTTTTCCCGGCATCGCCCCGGTCTTTAAATTATACCGGATCACCTTGATCCCAAACAGGAGCTGCACATAATACAATATGGACAGCGTGGAAATCAAAATCATCACCAGCAGCAAAATTACTCCCACGATAATGGAAGTCATGGAGGAGGAAGCCCACGCTGCCACTACAAACGCCACTGAGATAATCAGGGCCGCCGCCATCACCAGGCAGATGCCGATAAACTTCAGCACCACCATCACTCTGGTGAGGGTACATCCCGATGTAGAAATCTCATTCTTGGCGGAATTTGTCTGGAAGAACATCAGCCAAAGTCCCAGACACATCAAAATGGCTGGAATGCTGATCACCAGGCCTGCCAGCATCAGAACCGTACCGTCAAATCCCTCCGCGATGTCGATGATCCCATTGAGGAAAGTCACCGCCACACTGGAACCTAGGGCGGTTCGCATCATAGCCTGTATGGCATTTACACTGTTGATGAAATTGCCCGTCACAACATTGATCACCGAAGCCACAACCATCACCGTGTTGAACAGCACCGCCAGGAAAAACAGCGGTGAGCGAACCAGCTTTCTGGCCTTCACCAGAACCTGTCTGGCTCCGCCAGGCGTCTGAGCCGTTGCTTTGCTGTAATCGTATCCCCCCTGAGTGTTGGGCGGGTACCCATACTGCTGGGCTCTCTGCTGATAGCCGTATGCCTGCCCGCCATACTGCTGCTGTACATTCGGCTGCTCATAATAATTTTCATCCGCTTCGTAGGAATACCCCTGCTGGCCTCCATAGGGCATCTGCCGGCCGCCGTATCCCGCCGCGCCAGCGTCATACTGCTGCTGCGCCGCATACGTCTGCCCCCGGTGCACGTCATTGAGGCCCGGACCTTCTTCCTGCATGGGCGTTCTCTCAAAATAATCTTCCTGAGAAGCATCCTCTTCCTGGAAGTCGTCCTCATCCGGATCATCCAGCATCTCATCCTCCGGCAGATCCGTCCATCCGTCATACCTGGGAGACACCTGCTCCGGCCTCTCCTCTGCCGCTCTGATCTCCGGCATCACCTTCGTGGCTTCCTCATCCGCCTGGCCGTTCTCGTCCGGAACTTCCTCTGCCGGCATGACCTGCTGGGGCTGAATATCCAGGAGTCTGTTGCCGCACTTGGAACAATTCTGACTGGAATCGTCATTTTCATTCCCGCAATACATACATCTTTTCATCCTTGGTTTCTCCTTCGGTAATTCTTTGAGTCCCATTATAGCTCATTCAAAACCTCAGGGCAAGCCTTAAAATGGCGTCAGCGGCCAAAACGTTACTATTCACAGCCGTCCCGCCCACATGCGCACTCGTCGCCTCTTCGAGGCTCCAGTTCAGGCTCTCTTTTCCAAAATTTTCTTCAAGCTCACCAGCTTCACGCTCAGCACAAAAATATCTCCGGCCAGCTCCAGCTCCTGGGGCGTGGGGTACGTGGGCGCGATCCGGATGTTGGAATCCTGGGGATCCTTTCCATAGGGATAGGTAGCGCCGGCGCTAGTGAGCACCAGTCCCGCATCCTTGGCCATGTCCACAATCTCCTTAGCGCAGCCGGGCATGGCGTCAAAGGAAATGAAGTAACCGCCTCTGGGACGGACCCAACTGCCGATTCCCAGTCCTCCCAGCTCTTTTTCCAACACAGTCAGAACGGTCTCGAACTTGGGACGCATGAAATCCGCATGCTTCTTCATGTGATCCATGACGCCCTGGGCGTTTTTAAAATAACGAACGTGGCGCAGCTGATTCAGCTTGTCATGTCCGATGGTCTGGATGGTCAGCTGGGCGCGGATGTCCTCCAGGTTCGCCTTTGAGGAAACCAGAACCGCCACTCCGCCGCCGGGGAAACTGATCTTGGAAGTCGAGCAGAATTCATACACCATATCTGGATTTCCAGCCTTGGCACACTCAGAGAGGATCTCCGGGATGGCATCCTGCACATCATCGTAGAGATGATGGAAGGCGTAGGCGTTGTCCCAGTAGATCCGGAAGTCCGCCGCTGCCGGTTTCAGCGATGCCATACGGCGAACCACCTCATCCGAGTAAGTAATACCGGTGGGATTGGAATACTTAGGCACACACCAGATCCCCTTTACGGCCGGGTCATGGTTCACATACTGCTCCACCAGATCCATATCCGGGCCGTTCTCATCCATGGGAATGTTGATCATCTCCACTCCAAAGCGCTCTGTCACCGCGAAATGGCGGTCATATCCGGGCACCGGACAGAGGAATTTTACCTGATCCAGACGGCACCAGGGCGTATTGCCCATCACACCGTGGGTATAGGATCTGGAAATGGAATCATACATAATATTCAGGCTGGAGTTTCCATATACCATCACATTTTCCGGGGACACCTCCAGCAGGTCGGCAAACAGCTGCTTTGCCTCCGGTATTCCGTCCACCAGACCATAGTTGCAGCAGTCATCCCCGGAAGCGCAGTTCAAGTCAGAAGTACTGTCAATGGCGTCCAGAATCCCTCTGCTGATCTGCAGCTGGGCGGTAGAGGGTTTTCCCCTGGACATATTCAGCTTCAATCCCTTTGCCTTGGCTTCCTCAAACTTCGCTTCCAGATCTCTTTTTTCCTGTAAAAGTTCCTCTGTGGTCCTCTCACTGTACGGTTTCATTCTGTTTCCTCCAGTCTTGATAATTTTTTCACATTTTGTCCTCAGCATGGATACATTTGTCCGTCTGGCAAAAGTCCATTCTCTTTATTCTAGTACTGACGCCCAAATTCGTCAAGTATTTTCCTGATGTTCCCGCCGATAAGCCGCAATTTTCCTTGCATCCTCCCGCTCCAGCTCCCTCTCTCCCGCCAGGGATTCCAGGTGATGAAGGAACTCGTGGCGCAGCACCTTCCACATGCGCTCTCTCAGCGCTTCTTCCTCCAGATGACCCCAGCAGGCCATGAAGGATCCGTAATAAAGCACCACAAAGCGGCCCAGATGAGGATGCACATGGTACTCCCCCATGATATACAGATCCTGGTGGGTTCCGGCCGGATGATATTTCACCTGTTCCCTGGCCATGACGCCACCGGAAAGCTCCCGGAAAAATACTTCCGGGAGCCTTGCCGTCAATTCCTCTGTGATCTCCTCAAACCGCTCAAATGATACCATACGCCATGCACCTTATAAAATCTACGACTGCGTCTTTCCATCTTTTCCGATGCGCTCCCGAATCATCCGCCGGATGTCCTCCAAAGCATCACTGTGCTTTCTGGAAACCGCTCCCGGATTACGCTTCAGCAGGCCATGGATACTGCGGGAATAAGCCGCCTGCAGCCGTTCCTTCTGTATTTTCTGGCGCGTCTGCAGCTCCTGGCGCAAAGCGCGAAGCTCCTCTCTTTTTTCTGAAAAATCCAGGGCCCCCTTCGCCCTCTCCGCCGTGGCCCGAAGCTCCTCCCGCCTTCTTGCGGAACTCTCCGTCAGGTTCTCCGCAAGCTGCCGCTCCAGCTCATCCAGACGGTTCTGCAGAAGCCGCACTTCCTCCTTTAGACGCTCCCCGTAAAGCAGCAAATCCCGAAAGTCAATCGCCGCCTTGAAGGAAGTCGCGAAATCTGCCGCTCCCAGCGCTGTAATCATCAGGTCAGCGCTGTAAAGAACGCTCTCGCTCAGCCTTCCCACCGCAGCTGCCACCGGGGGATGGATCACGTATACCAGCAGCACGGTCATTACCGCCCAGCATAAAACAGATTTCAGGCAGATGTATCCGTTCAGATTTAGAAACTCCGTACTGTAATCCCAGTACCGCACCTTAAAAAGGGCCTCCATCACCGCTCCCGTCACATATTCCAGCACGGTGGCCGCTGCCGTTCCGGCCAGCACAGTCAGCGGGAGGAAATTTCCCGCCGCAGCTGCTACTCCCAGAATACACAGCGCGCCGCTTCCATAAATGGGCAGCAGGGGGCCCTTCATAAATCCCCGGTTCACCCACCGATGTTTTCTGACAGAAACATAGCAGGATTCCCAGACCCACCCCGCAAAGCAGTAAATATAAAAATACATCAGCCATTGCCAGACAGGATTCATGGGCATCTCCCCCTCACTGTTTGCTCATCTCCAACAATTTACTCTTCAGATCCTGCTCCATCCGTGCCATCTCCTGCTCCGCCGCTGCCCGCTTGGCCCGGCCCTCCGACTGGATTTTCACCACCTCGTCCAGGGTGGAGATCAGGGAGGCGTTGGTGGTCTTCAGAGTCTCGATATCCACCACCCCCCGTTCAGACTCCCGGGCGGTCTCTATGGTGGCCGTCTTTAATTTCTCCGCGTTCTTTTTCAGCAGTTCATTTGTCAGATCCGTCACCTGCCGCTGGGCCTTGGCTGCCTGGTTGGAGTGTTCCACTCCCAGGGCGATCACCATCTGATTCTTCCAGAGGGGAACCGTATTCACCAGTGTGGACTGGATCTTCTCCACCATCATGGTGTCACTGTCCTGTACCAGCCGGATCTGGGGAGCAGTCTGCATGGCAATCATCCGGGTCAGCTCCAGATCGTGAATCTTTTTCTCAAACCGGCTGCAAAGAGCGTTCAGATCCTTGGCCGCCTGGGCATCCTCCGGAAGTCCGCTGGTTCTGGCCTTGTCCGTCAGCTGGGCCAGTTCTCCCCCGCGCACCTCCTCCAGCCGTTTTTTCCCGGCCAGAATATACATGGTCAGTTCTTTGTAATAGGTAAGATTCAGCTCATACATCTTGTCCAGCAGGGCCGTATCCTTCATCAGCTGTATCTGATGCTGCTCCAGGGAAGCGCAGATCTTGTCCACGCTGACCTCCGCCTTGTCATACTTTGCCTTCAGCGCCGCCGTCTTATTGGCCTGCTTTTTAAAAAAGCCAAAAATCCCCTTCTCCCCTTCCCCAGCGTCAAAATTCTGCAGCTCAGCCACCAGGCCTGCGATCATATCGCCCACCTCGCCCATATCCTTGGTTCGAACATTTTCCAGGGCCTTCTCAGAAAAATCTGCCAGCTTCTTCTGGGCGCCCACGCCATACTGCAGGATGGCACTGCTGTTGTGCAGATCAATTTTGCGGCTGAAATCCTCCACCATCTTCTGCTCTTCCGGGGACAACGCAGCCTCCTGGGCCAGCATGGGATCCTCCTGGGGCATGGACTCCTCCTGTTTCCCCCGCTCCAGGGCTGCGGAATCCTCTGGGGGCTCTGGCTCTCCAAAGGTCAAGGTGGGGGTTGTGTCAAACTCGCTGAATTCATTGCTCATATCTGTTCTCCTTCTCTATCCTCTGCCGGCTTATTCCCGCCGTTCTTTTCGTTGCTGTCCCGCGAACTCACCCTTCATCAATCCGTCCTGGGCCATCATAGTGTGCAGCACGGAGATATCCGAAGAAATATCCCAGGCGGTATCCTGAAAAAGGCTATCCAGCAGGTTTTCAAACGCGGTGTTGATGGTGTCCAGAGAGTCCTCGATCTCCTGCTTGGTTCGCCGGATATTCTCCCCCTCCACCTGCTGCTCATCCATATCCCGGTAGGCATCCACCAGCTTCCGGGTAATGGGAAGGTAGTAACTCATCATCTTATGCAGATCCGGAGCGCTCTGGGGTTTCTCCGCCACCTGGGCAAAAATGCGGCTGACCACCCGTTCCAGCCGGTCCAGTTTTTCCGACATAGCCGGATCCTCAATATCATCATTGCACTGATAAATATGATCAATAAAGTTTTTTCCTTCCTTTAATATATCCTGCACTTCCTGGGAGAGCTCCTCAAAATTTCCGGTGCCATCCTCCGCCTCCTCCCGGATCTTCTTCTGGTGCTCCTTCATCGTCTCCTGGTACTGGCGGTACGCCTCCTGGCTGGTAATCAGGCAGGTCTCCCCGGCATCCAGGTAAGCCCCGTCCACAAACATCTGATCCCGCATCATCTGCTTCAGATCTTTGATCACATACCGTTTGGATTTTCCGGTTC
>DBFBJF010000271.1:0-8015 GCA_048203265.1 Candidatus Merdiplasma sp. | reverse complement strand
GTCATATCCATAATCTCACTGCTGTTCTGGAAGGAAATATCCTGGTACTCATCCTTAAACAGGTTCAGCCGGGCCGCCCGCTTCAATGCCAGGGAGTGCACCGTCACACTGTCGGGATCCAGCTTTCGGATCTCCTCCATGGTGTGCTCCACCTCGGCCATGCCTTCCCCGGGAAGCCCAACAATCAGATCCATGTTGATGTTGTCAAATCCCATCTTCCTGGCCAAGTGAAAGGCCTCCACCGTCTGTTCCACTGTGTGTTTTCTGCCGATCAAATCCAGGGTGGACTGGTTCATGGTCTGAGGGTTGATGGAAATCCTGGTAATGTGGTGATCCCGGAGCACCTGCAGCTTCTCCCTGGTGATGGAATCGGGCCGTCCCGCCTCCACCGTAAATTCCAGCAGCCGGCTGTAGTCGAACCGCTCCTCCAGTTTTGCCAGCAGCCGGTCCATCTGCCCAGGCTCCAGTGTGGTGGGCGTCCCGCCTCCCACATAGACGGTGTTCAGCTCCCGCCCGGCAAAGATCTCCGCTGCGGCGTCAATCTCCCGGCAAAGGGCGTCCAGATAGTCGTCCACCCGGTTTTTCCATACCTTCAGCGGGCTGGAACTGAAAGAACAGTACAGGCAGATGCTGGGGCAGAACGGGATCCCCACATAGAGGCTGTAGCCGTTTTCATAGTTCAGATCCTTCAAAATGTGGCGCTCCCGGTTGGCGATCATAATCGCCAGCGCCGTCTTCTCTTTGCTGGTGAAATAGGTCTCCCGCATATAGCGGGCGATGTCTGAATTTTTCCACCCCTGTTCCAACAGAGACATGGGAATCTTGGTGGGACGTACGCCGGTCAGATCTCCCCAGGGAAGCTCCCTTCCCGTAACCTCCCGCAGCATACGGTAGGCCAGGCGCCCCATCACGCTCTTTGCCTCCTTGCGGTTTCCCTCCAGGTCCGCCGCGGCCGTCTCCCGGCGAAGAAGCTCTCCCTCCCCGTCAAACATGGAGATAGTGATTTGATTTTTCTCATAAAAAACCGAGATTTTCAGCCCGGCATCTGTGCCGTCCTCCGTGCCGTAGGTGACGGTCACATCTCTCCCCGGATAAAATGATTTAATCAGAGAGTAGATGTCATACTCAAAATCCCGTTTATTTAACTGTAGCTGTATCATGTTTTCGGTACTCCTGCTTTTCTTCTCTGTACCTGCATTCTTCCCGTCGCCCGAAACGTCCCCATCCGGTCCGTCACAAAAATGGATTGTACTTTTTTTCATATCCGATGGTGGTATCGCTCTCGTGGCCGGGATAGACTGCCGTCTCATCCGGCAGAACCAAAAGTTTTTCCCGGATCGACCTCACCAGGATGGCCGCGCTTCCCGTGGGGAAATCGGATCTGCCCACAGATCCGCAAAACAGCGTATCACCGGAAAATAAAACACCTTCCTGGGGGAAATAGTAGCTTGCTCCCCCTGCGGTGTGTCCCGGCGTAGCCAAAACCCGCAGGCTCCTTCCCGCCATGGTCAGCTCCTGACCGTCCTGCAGCCATTGATCAGGCCTCAGGGTCATGGGATGACCAAACATTCCGGACAGGTTCATCGTTTCTGAGGCCAGAAGCCCCTCTTCCTCCTTCAGCGCATAACAGGAAATGCCGTACATTTCGCAGACCTGCTTTGCCGCTCCGATGTGATCGTAATGGCCATGAGTCAGCAGCACCGCGGCGGGCTTTCCTCCCATATCCGATACCTTCAGACGGATGCGGTCGGCCTGGGCACCCGGATCAATCACCAGCAGTTCCTTTGTGTCCCGGTTCATCACCAGATAGCAGTTTGTTCCCATCTGGCCCACCCCTAAGCGCTCCACTGTCAGTTTTTCCATCGCTTCTCCTCCCGCACCGTCAGCCAGTGCTTCTTTCAATGTCAATCACACTCTCCACCTGGCGGATCTTATCAATCAGATAGTTCAGCGTAGCCTTTCCGGGCACCTGGAACTCCATGCTGATGGTGGCAAGTCCCTGTTTGCTGGTACGTGAGCTGACAGCGCTCACATCAATTTTCCGTTCCGTAAAAATCCTGGTGATGTCCACCAGAAGGCCGGTACGGTTGTTAGCAAAAATTTTGATCTCCGCCATATACAGGCCATTGTCGTGGCTATCATCGGTCTGCTGCCACTCGGCGTCAATCAGTCTGGCCCGCTCGCTCTCCGGCAGGTTTAAAATATTCACACAGTCCGTGCGGTGTATGGATACCCCGCGGCCCCTGGTCACAAAACCCACGATCTCGTCTCCCGGCACCGGACTGCAGCACTTGGAAAACCGCACTGCCACATCATCGATACCCTTCACCGTGATGCCGGATTTTGACTTGGCAATCCGCATCTTCTCCCGGGAGTTCTGCACTTCCTCCATGATCTGCTGATCTGTGATACTCTTTTTATGTTCCTTCTCATATCCCTCCAGCAGCTTGTTGACGATCTGGCCTTCCTTCAGTCCTCCGTGTCCCACGGCCGCCATCACTGATTCCCAGTCTTTAAAGCCGTACTTGCGGATCACCCCCGCCGTATATTCCGGCTTCACCAGGTCGGAGAATACCAGTCCCTTGGCTTTGCAGTAGGTCTGAAGCAGCTCCTTGCCCCTGACAATGTTGTCCTCCTTGCGCTCCTGCTTAAACCACTGAAGGATTTTATTCTTGGCCTGGGTGCTCTTCACAATCTTCAGCCAGTCCCGGCTGGGACCCTTGGAATTTTGGGATGTGATGATCTCAATGCGGTCACCGTTCTGGATCACATAATCGATGGTCACCAATTTTCCGTTAACCCTGGCGCCCACCATCCGATTTCCCACCGCGCTATGGATACTGTAAGCAAAATCGATTGGAGTCGATCCGTTGGGAAGATTTTTCACATCCCCCGCAGGGGTAAAGCAGTAGACACTCTCATTGAACAGATCCAGATCGCTCTTCAGCAGGCTCATAAATTCCCGGTTATCGGACATATCCTGCTGCCACTCCAGAATCTGGCGCAGCCAGGTGAGTTTCTCCTCTTCCTGCTCCGGTCTGGGCTTCTTGCCATCGGAAGCCTCCTTGTATTTCCAATGGGCGGCAATACCGTACTCCGCCACCCGGTGCATCTCAAAGGTCCGGATCTGTATCTCAAAGGGGGAGCCATTGGGGCCGATCAGGGTGGTGTGCAGGGACTGATACATATTCTGCTTCGGCATGGCGATGTAATCCTTGAACCGCCCCGGAATGGGCGTGTACATCTCATGGATCACACCCAGCGCCGCATAGCAGTCCTTCACTGTGTCCACAATGATCCGCACGGCAAACAGATCATAGATCTGATCCAGGGTCTTCTGCTGGTTGACCATTTTTTTGTAGATGCTGAAGAAATGTTTCGCCCGTCCTTCGATCTGTGCTTTGATTCCGGCAGCCTCGATGTGCTTTTTTACATCCTCCACAATGTGATCCACAAAGGCCTGACGTTCTCCCTTCTTCAGGGCGATCTTCTCCACCAGATCGTAGTAAACCTCCGGCTCCAGATATTTCAGGGACAGGTCGTCCAGTTCCACCTTGATCTTGGAGATACCAAGCCGCTGGGCGATGGGAGCGTAGATGTCCATGGTCTCCCTGGCCTTCTCCTTCTGCTTTTCCGGAGACCAGTATTTGGCCGTCCGCATATTGTGCAGGCGGTCCGCCAGCTTCACCAGGATCACACGGATGTCCTTGGCCATGGCCAGAAACATTTTTCTTAAGTTCTCCGCCTGAACCTCCACCTTATCCGCCGAATAGTTCAGCTGACCCAGCTTGGTCACGCCGTCCACAATCAGCTCCACCTCTTCGCCGAACTCTTCCTTCAGCTCTTCGGAAGTCATAATGGTGTCCTCCACCACATCGTGGAGCAGACCGGCGACTATGGATTCCTTGTCCAGTTCCAGATCCGCCAGTATAATCGCCACACAGAGAGGATGGATAATGTAAGGCTCTCCGGATTTCCGCTTCTGGTTTTTATGAGCCTCATAGGCCACCCGGTAAGCCTTCTCGATCATGGTGATATCATCGGAGGGATGATACTTCATCACGCTGGAAATCAGTTCCTGATACAGTTCCTCCGGGCTGGTAAAATCCTTCATGGCCTTGACACCGGCATCTGTTTTCTTGATTTCCTCAATCTCTTTCTGCTTTTTTTCTTCCGCAATAGGCATAAATCTCACCGTCTTTGATTTCCCGCAGTTAATTTCCCGGGTAGCTGATTACTGATTCCACATCGTACCCCTGCAGGCGCTCCCGCCCCTTCAGGCCGGCAAGCTCCATCAGGAATACCACTTTTACCACAACGCCTCCCAGTTCCTCGATCAGCTTGATCGCGGCCTCCACCGTTCCTCCGGTGGCAATCAGATCATCGATGACAATCACTCGCTGGCCGGGTTTGATGGAATCCTTGTGCATCTCAATAGCTGCTGTCCCATACTCCAGATCGTATTCTCTGGAAACGGTCTCCCTTGGGAGTTTTCCTTTCTTTCTCACCATCACAAAGGGCTTGTGAAGATTGTACGCAACAGGCATACCAAAGATAAATCCTCTGGATTCCGTACCCACGATCACATCGAAAGCATCCGCGTCCCCCACCTTCTTCATAATCTCATCAATGGCCAAATGCAGTCCGTCCGCATCCTGAAGAACGCTGGTCACGTCCCTGAAAATGATTCCCGGCTCCGGGAAATCAGGGATACTTCTTACGTACTCTTCTAATTTTTTCATCTTCTCCGCTCCTTTATACCAAAAACTCTAACTCAGAATCTCCTGATAGATACGACAAAATACATACTTGTTAGTATATCATCCTCAAGATAATTTATCAACTGGCGATTTCTCTTAATACCATCTGGTCATGGGCAGCTGGTTGTTCACATCGCTGGTGAACAGGATCTGGTGCAGGTCAATAATGCCGTTGTTGAAGGTGGCCGCGCAGGCGCACAGATAGAGCTCCCACATGCGGGCGAACCGCTCATCAAACATCTCCACCACTTCCTGACGATGTTCCTGGAAATTGTGATTCCAGCAGAGCAGTGTTCTGTTATAATGCCGGCGCAGGCTTTCCACATCCAGGGTGTAGAAACGCAGATCCCCGGCGATCTGGATGATCTCCCGAAGGCTGGGCACCGTGCCGCCCGGGAAAATATACTTCTTGATCCACGCGTCCCCCGGGTGCTCCTGCAGGGCGCTGATAAAGTGCAGAAGAAACAGGCCGCCGGGCACCAGGATTTTCTTGACGCACTCCATGAATTCCCGGTAATTATCCCGTCCCACATGCTCAATCATTCCAACGCTGACCACCCGGTCAAACTGACGCTTCGTCTTTGGCAGATCCCGGTAATCCATCAGTTCCACCTCCAGGTAGTCCTCCAGATGCTCTTCCCGGATGCGCTCCTCAAACTTTTTCGCCTGCTCTTTGCTCAGGGTGATGCCAAGGCAGTGCACTTTATATTTTTTTGCTGCCTCGATCAGCAGAAATCCCCAGCCGCAGCCAATGTCACACAGGGTCATTCCCTCCTCCAGGTGAAGCTTTTCCAGGATTCGGTGCACCTTGTTGCATTGGGCATCGTACAGGCTGTCCTGCTCCGTTTTAAAGTAGCCGCAGGAATAGCTCAGGGTCTCATCCAGCCACAGCTTGTAAAAGTCATTTCCAATATCATAGTGGGAGGACACCTCCTTCTTCTGGTTCTGCTTCGACACAGAGGTGAAGATCAGGTTTTTCAGTTTCTTTTTGTCCGTGGAAAACTTGCCCATCTGGCCCAGGAACCGGTTCAGCGCCTCATACAGATCCCCCTCAATCTCCAGATTGCCGTCCATATAAGCCTCTCCCAGTGTGATGGATGTGCTGGTCATCAGATCCGTCACGCTGGGGACCTGGTGGAATTTTACCGTGAAGGCCGGTTCTCCCTGCCCCACCGTATACTCCTTTCCATTCAGGACCACCCCAAAGGGACAGCCGTCAAACCGCTCCATAAATTTTATAAACTGATTCTCAATCAATCCCATGCTGCGTAAACCTCCTTCAGTCTGAATCTTCCCGCATGTCCCGGGAAATGTTCACATAAACAAAGCCAGGGGAAGCGCCTTCCCCCGACTGTGTATGATAAAACTTTTACTCAATTATACCATGAATTTCCTGAATTTCAATTTTTCTCTGAGAAAGAATTTCTCATTTATTCGGCATATTCCGGCAATAAAAGTGTTTCCTGTCCGTTTTTCCGGCGCCTAACGCCATATTCCTCTCCGTTTCCGTATCACATAATACATACTGTTCTCCATGGCCATCACTTTCTCCATGGGTACACTCTTGAATACGGGCATCTTCATTTTATATCTGATCCAGAAAAAAGAATAGATTGCCAGTATCAAAAATGTAATTCCGGTCACAAGCCAGATCATACTCCGCTCGGCCGGATCTGTGGAGATATGCAAAATCATATATACCGTCCCCACAATTCCGATCAGCGGAAACAATGGCCCGCAGGGCACTTTAAACGATCGCGGGGCTTTTGGAAGCCGTCTTCTTAAAATGAGCACATCGATATGGGCCAATATATAAGAAATCATCCAGAATACAGATCCCACCAGTATCAGAAACGAAATCGCATCGGCTGATCCATCGCTCAGCGCCGCAAATACAAAGATAAAAACACTGATAAAAATGACGCCAAAATAGGGAACCTGATGTTGATTTGTTTTCGCAAAAATCCGGGGCATCATGTTCATTTTTGCCATTCCCTGGCAGATCCCCGCCAGTCCGTTGACGGTAGAATTCTGTGTACTCACCACCGCCAATGCCGATACAAAAGTCATCCAAATTCTCCCGAAAGATCCCAGAAGGTTTTCCCCGTACAGAAGATGCGGGGCCGCAGACTCTGCCAGTTCTCCCCAGGGCGTATAGTTATGAAATCCCAGCACCATAACGGACTGCACCACACAGATCAGCCCCAGCCCGATCATCATGCCCAGCGGAACGTTCCGCTTCGCGTTTCTTACATTTTTTGATACAGGAATCACATACTCTGCCCCGATAAACAGCCAGAAAGCCACCGCTACCATAGAGATCACTTCTTTCAAATCCACAGCCATATTGTAAGGCTGGACCACTTCCTGTCCAGTTCCCAGACCCAGCATACCAACTGCCCCCAGGATCAGCATGGAGCCCACCAGCAAAAACGCGACAATATCCTGAATCTTTGCGAACATATCCACACCGTAAAGATTTGCCACCATAACAATTACTGTCATGACCAGAGTATACATCAGACTCGGAATGGGCAAGTGGATGGTAGAGGCCATAGCGTAGGAAAAAATCGATGCTTCTACCCCGCATGACATTATGTTGCAGATCAGATATCCTCCCACCATAGAAATCAAAGTAGGAAATGGTCCCAGAGACGTCAGCGTATACTGAGCCAGTCCTCCGGTGGTATTGGGCATCAGAGCGTTCAGCTCCGCCAGGGACGCCACCGTGGTCATATTCAGAAGGCAGGCAATCACCATCGCTCCGATAAACGTAACTCCGATACTGCCTGCCCCTTGTCCCAGAGACACAAGGCAGCTTGTGGCTATCACCAGACCCACAGAAATTGAGACTACGCTCCTCAAACCCAGGGTCTTATCCTTCTCATTCATAAAACTTCCTCCTACAATGCATCGTTTCCCTCATCTCCTGTCCGGACGCGAATCACGTTTTCTATGTCGTAGATAAAAATTTTTCCATCCCCGATATGACCGGTATAAAGCTCCTGTTTAATCAGCTCCACAATCCTGGAAACCTTTTCCTTCTCCACTACTACCGCGATCTGCTGTTTTGGCAAAAGCTCCATCTCATAGTTTTCGTCCACCTCGTACTCTTTCGTTCCCTTCTCAATTCCACATCCCAGCACCTGCGTCACAGTCATCCCCCGCACTCCCGCTTTGCTGAGGGCTGCCTTTAATCCATTAAACTTTGACATCCCCGTGATAATTTCAATCCTTGATAGTCCCATGTTCATT
>DBFBJF010000270.1:0-3103 GCA_048203265.1 Candidatus Merdiplasma sp. | reverse complement strand
TCCCCGCTCTCCGTCTCCGGCTCCTCCTCAGGAAGGGTAAAGGGATCGTTCAGATCAAACTCCGGCACATTGGTCATCCCATAGATCTCTCCGGTCTGGGGATTCATAATAATGATGGAAACGCTGTCCGCCTGTTTTTGCTCCATCACCCTCATCGCTTCCTGCTCGATATATTTCTGAATATTGTAATCCAGACTGATCTGCAGATCATCCCCGGCCACCGGTTCCAGACGGCTCTCCCCCGCCTCCGGCAGTTCGATGCCCCGAGCGTCCGTCAGGGTGAGAATTTTTCCTTCCGTCCCCTGCAGCACCTCATCATACTGTACCTCCAGGCCAATGATACCCTGATTATCACTTCCCGTAAATCCCAACACTTTAGATGCCAGACTGCCAAAGGGATAATACCTCTTGTAGTCCTCGTCCACCTTCACTCCCGCCAGGCCGTAGTCCCGAATCCGATCCCCCACTTCCTTATCTACGTTAGACTTGATGCGCTCCATGGAGCTGACCTTCTCCACCTTTCCTCTCACGGTCTCTTCCGACAGCCCCAGCTCCCTGCAGAGCATCTCGATAACCTCCTCCGGCTGCGTGATCTGGCTGTGTACCACTGAAATGGTGCAGACCGTGCGGTTATCCGCCAGAACGGTTCCGTTTGCATCCAGAATTCTTCCCCGGGCCGCCTTGATGGGACGTTCCCTCTCGTGGAGGTCCTGGGCCTTTTCGCTGTAATATTCTGATTTTCCCAGCATCAGATAGCCAAGCCTCCCCGCCAGGGCAACCAGGGCTGCCAAACAGACACAAAAGACGAAAACCGTTTTCTTGCGGTGAAATACGTGCAGCTTTCCCGATGACATAAGAAAACCTCATAAAAGTTTTAATATAATCTATTGCCACTTTTATGAGGTTATGCTATACATTTTTCTTTATATTCCGCCAACTACTGCTGTTCCTCGTCCTTCAGATCCTCCCCGGTGACGCCGTCCCAGGTGGTTCCCCCGTCCGTACCGTCCCCCACATCCTGGGGCGGTGCCGCAATATCCGGATTATCCGCCTTGGGATCGATGACTTCCACCGGATCCTGCAGTTGGTACACATTACCGTAAGCATCCACCGGGTTGCCGTCCTCGTTGATGGTGGCTCCCTCCACAGGAATGTTGTCTCCGTGTACCACTACGCCCTCGTCATTGACCCAGGCATCGTTGTAGAGGTTTCCATAGCTGTCAAAGGCCTGGAAGGTCTCATGGTTGGATCCGCCCTGTACCACATCGTCTTGGGTCAGTCCCAGCTCCGCCAAAAGCTGATCCGTAATCTCCTCCGTGGGATACAGTCCCAGGTAGGGGAATACTTCTGTGGCAATCTGCCGGAACATGGTCTGGGGATAGGAGCTGTCCGCCTGGTTGTCCACATTGGGCTCATCGATGACCACGTAGATCACCACCTGAGGATCATTGATGGGTGCCGCTCCGATAAAGGAAACCAGATACTTTCCGGTGGCTCTCACTCCCGTCTCCTCGTCAAATTTCTCTGCGGTACCGGTCTTACCGCCAGTCCGGTAACCGGGCACCCGGGATTTCCGTCCGGTACCCTCCTGAACCGCAGTCTCCAAATATCCTCTCACCAGGCTGGATACCTGGGAGGAGATGGGCTGACGCAGAAGCAACGGATCTACAGTTTTCTCCACACCGCCCTCCGCGTTCAGCACCTGTTTCACCACATGGGGCTGATAATAATAACCCCCATTGATGACCGCGGAAAAGGCTGCAATCTCATGAATCATATTGCAGGTATAACCTTGTCCGAACGTACAGGTAGCCAGCTCTACCTCGTGCATGGTATTTTCATTGTAAATTACGCCCGGGTTCTCATTGGGCAGATCGATGCCGGTGGCACTTCCAAAGCCAAACAGCCTCTGATACTGGCAGAACGCGTCGATCCCCATCTGCATGCCGATCTGCATCAGCGCGTCATTACAGGAATTGACGATGGCGTATTCCAGCGTCTCATCCCCGTGGGCTCCGGGCCATACATCACAGTGTATCTCCGTATCTGTGATATACTCTCCGCCATCGCAGTAAAAATATTCGCCATCGTACACTGCTCCGGTTTCCAGGGCCGACGCCACTGTGATGGGCTTTACTACCGAACCGGGCTCAAATCCTTCAGAAACGCAGAAGTTGCTCCACATCTCATTGAGCGCTTCCACATACTCCTCATCGTTCATGGCCTTGATCTCAGCCCCGGTATAAAGTGAGGTCAGATCCTGGGGCTCATTCAGATCAAACTCGGAGTTGCTGGCCATGCCAAGGATCTCTCCCGTGTTGGGATCCATCACCACCACACCGATGTTTTTGGCTCCCTTGCCGTTGGTGCTGTCATCCCCGTAGGTCTCATCAAACTCCTGAATATACTTCTCGATAATCTGCTGGATGTTCATATCCAGGGTCAGCACCAGGGTATTCCCGTGTTCCGGTTCAATGGTGGTCCGCTCAAACTCTGAATCCTCATTCAGGTATCCGTAAGTCCGGCCATTGGTCCCGTTGAGCAGATCATCGTAGTAAGCCTCCACCCCGCACACACCCTGGTCGATGTCGTTGGAAAAGCCGATCACATTGCTGGCCAGGGTATCATAGGGGTAAGTGCGGTCATACTGCTCCTCAAACCACACGCCGGTCACATTCTGCAGCTTTTCCCTCTGGGTATCCGACAGCTCCCGGTCCGAATCCAGGGAGACGTAATCCTCAAAAGCCTGTTTCTGCTCCTCTGTGGCCTGGCGCAGCACCACCTGGTACTGGCTGTCTTTTGTGGCCTCGTTCTCAATCCGATCCCGCACATCCGCCTCATCCAGCCCCAGGGAGGAACACACCGCCTCGATAGTTGGCTCAATGTAGTCCTCATTGCTGTTGATGGCGTAGCAGTCCAGCACCACATTGTAGACCCGCTCGCTTCTGGCCAGTATAATGCCGTTGGTGTCCTGGATCTCTCCCCTTCGGTAGGGGATGGTCTGGCTGTCATAATTTTCCTGGGACAGCACCTGTCTGGCATACTGATTTCCGCTCCCCACCGTGATCACGGTAATACGCAGCAGCAGCACAACCAGCATGAA
>DBFBJF010000269.1:0-10757 GCA_048203265.1 Candidatus Merdiplasma sp. | reverse complement strand
TGGAAGGGGAGGGGCTTTTTTTCGACAAAAAGTGTTCCTATTCACAGCCGCCGCCCACTGCTTATGTGGGTGAGTGGCTGCTTTGCAGCTCAGTTTCAGAATTGACAGCAGATGTATGGTGCTTGCACGTGAGCATTTGCTGTCAATTCTGAAACTGAGCTGCAAAGCAGCCACTCACCCACATAAGCAGTCTTAGCTCCGAAAGGAGCGGGACTGGAGCCTCGAAGAGGCGACGAGTGCGCATGTGGGCGGCGGCTGTGAATAGGAACACTTTTTGTCGAAAAAAAGCCCCTCCCCTTCCATTGACATCCACGGGAAACCTGGTTATGATGATGCCAGGCAAACTATGAGATAAGGACGGACTTTTTTATGAAAAAACGAACGATTGTGGGAATTATCTTATCCTTCTGCATCAGCATTGCTCTCATCGTTCTTGGAATTTACCTGATGACGGATCTGCGCCGCTCCCGCCAGGCCCCCGCGTTAGCCAGCGAGGAGCAGACGGTCCCGGCGAGTGCAGAGACAGAAAGCATCCACAGCGAGCTTGACGAACAGACAGCCAGGGCACTGGCCGCCGCCAGCGAGGCCAACGCATCCACGCTTCCGGAACACCATCTGGTTTTCGTGGGAGACTCCCGCACAGTAGGCATGGGGGAAGCGGAGGCCGAAGTCCAGGACGGATGCGTCTACATCGGCGCGGTGGGAGAAGGCTTCCATTGGTTTGCAAATGACGGCATTTACCAGATGGAGACCGCCATGGAAGCGTCCCCTGACGCTCCCATTGTACTCAATCTGGGCGTAAACGACCTGGACATGATTGACCAATATCTGACTCTGTACACAGGATTTGCCGACGCTTATCCTGAGAGTTCCTTCTATTTTATGTCTGTCAATCCGGTCACCGATGAGGCGGCCCACGTCACCAATGAGGAGATCGCTGCCTTCAATGAAGCTCTGCGGGAAGCTTTTCCTGACCGATATCTGGACTGCAGCACCTACCTGAACATGAACGGTTTTGAGACAGTGGACGGTGTCCACTACACGGAAGACACCTACCGGATGATCCACGATTTCGCAGTAAAACAGATTTTCTCCTAATCCAGCAGAAACTCTGCCAGCACGTGGTTGCTCACATCCACTCCCCTGGGTGTGAGCTGCAGGGCTCCATTTCTGGTCCGGACCATTCCCAGCTTTTCCAGGCGTTCCAGCTCCTTTCCGTAAACCACTCCGGCGTCAACGCCGAACGTTTCCCGAAACCGCTCCAAGTTCACTCCCTCCATCATTCGAAGTCCCAGGTACATCGTCTCCTCCATCTCATGACTCTTTGAGAGCACCAGCACTTCCCTTTTGGAAAAATCCCCATTCAGATATTCCTCCAAATTGTCCGTATTTTTGTAGCGCAGCCGCCCCAGCTGGGAGGAGGCTCCCAGGCCAAATCCCGCATAGGGCTTTCTCTTCCAGTAGCCCTGGTTGTGGCGGCTCTCAAACCCCGGCAGGCTGTAGTTGGAAATTTCATAGCGGTGCATTCCTGCGCCGCTCAGGATCTTTTCCGTGTCGTAATACATATTCCGCTCCGCGTCCTCGTCAGGCAGGGGCGGTATCTTTTCCCTGTGCTCCGGCGTTCTTCCGGCCTCCTCCACCGTCTTCCCTGCCTTTCTTGCGTCTCCTTCCTTCTCCCCGTACAGTTCATAGAAGGGAGTTCCCTCCTCGATGATCAGGCTGTAGGCAGAGATGTGTTCCGGTCTCAGTTCCAGTACCTGCTCCAGAGTGCGGCGCCAGGATACCTCCGTCTGGCCCGGCAGCCCCGACATGAGGTCCACATTGATGTTGGAAAATCCGGCTCTCCTGGCCTGATGAAAGTTCCCCACAAACTCCTCCCAGGTGTGGATCCGCCCCAGAAACGCAAGTTCCCCGTTATCCGCGGACTGCAGGCCAAAACTGATGCGGTTGACCCCGCAGTCTCGGTACGTTTCCAGCTTCTGCCCGGTGACGGTTCCCGGATTGCACTCCACCGTCACCTCCCAGTCCCCGCTTCTGCTGGGGAACTGCCGCCGGATCTGTTCCATCACAGCGGCAATAGCGTCCCCCTCCAGCATGGAGGGGGTTCCTCCGCCGAAGAAAACACTCTCCACCTGGTATAAATCCCCGTCCTCAAACTGGCCGATCTCCTCCAACAGGCGCCTCACATATTTCCTCTTCACCTCTTCCTTCGCCGGGGCGGAAAGGAAGTCACAGTACCGGCATTTGCGCACACAAAAGGGGATATGTACATATATCCCCATCGGTGTCCGGTCTCCTCCGCAGTTATATTTTTGTCGCATATCGGTTCCTCCCGACCGGAAGCAGCGTTCCACTTTACAGGTTCCCCCACTCCCGGTGCCCAGATTATTTGTCATCCAGCTTCAGAACACTCATAAACGCCTTCTGCGGGATCTCCACATTTCCCACCTGGCGCATCCGCTTCTTTCCTTCTTTCTGCTTTTCCAGCAGCTTCTTCTTTCTGGTAATATCTCCGCCGTAACACTTAGCCAGCACATCCTTGCGCATGGCCTTCACGGTCTCCCTGGCGATGATCTTGCCTCCCACGGCAGCCTGGATCGGAATCTCAAAAAGCTGTCTGGGGATCTCCTCCTTCAATTTCTCGCACATCCTTCTTCCGCGCTCGTAGGCCGTATCTCCATGGACGATGAAGGAGAGGGCATCCACCTCCTCCCGGTTTACCAGAATATCCAGCTTCACCAGGTTGGAGCGCACATATCCCTTCATCTCATAGTCGAAGGAGGCGTATCCTCTGGACCGGGACTTCAGCGCGTCAAAAAAGTCGTAGATAATCTCGTTCAGCGGAAGATCGTATTTCAGCAGCGCCCGGGTGGTCTCCATATATTCGATGCTGATGTACACACCTCTGCGCTCCTGGCACAGTTCCATGATGGAACCGATAAACTCGGTGGTCACCATGATCTCCGCGCTGACCATGGGCTCCTCCATGTACTCGATCTCAGACGGATCCGGCAGATTGGAGGGATTGGTCAGATCCATCACCTCGCCGTTTGTCTTGTGCACCTTGTAGATTACGCTGGGGGCAGTGGTCACCAGATCCAGGTTATACTCCCGCTCCAGCCGCTCCTGAATGATCTCCAGATGCAGCAGTCCTAAGAATCCGCACCGGAAGCCAAAGCCCAGGGCCACGGAGGTCTCCGGCTCGAACTGAAGGGAAGCGTCATTGAGCTGCAGCTTCTCCAGGGCATCCCTCAGATCGGGATACTTGGAGCTGTCCGCCGGATACATGCCGCAGTACACCATGGGATTCACCTTCTTGTATCCCGGCAGTGCCTCATCGCAGGGTCTGGCCGCGTCCGTCACCGTATCGCCCACTCGGGTCTCCTTCACATTTTTCAGGCTGGCAGTCAGATATCCCACCATCCCCGCTGACAGCTCTTCACAGGGAATGAACTGTCCGGGGCCGAAATATCCCACTTCCACCACCTCCGCCTCTGCGCCTGTGGCCATCATGCGGATGCGGGTTCCCCGACTCACCCGTCCTTCCTTAATTCTGCAAAAGACAATTACGCCCTTGTAAGCGTCATACAGGGAATCAAAAATCAGGGCCTTTAAGGGGGCCTGGGGATCTCCCTGGGGCGCCGGAATCTTGGCCACGATCTGCTCCAGCACTTCCTCCACATTCTGTCCCGTCTTGGCGGAAATCAGGGGAGCATCCTGTGCCTCCAGCCCGATCACGTCCTCGATCTCCGCGATCACCCGCTCCGGCTCAGCGCTGGGCAGGTCAATCTTGTTGATCACCGGAAACACTTCCAGATCATGGTCCAGGGCCAGATACACATTGGCCAGCGTCTGAGCCTCTATCCCCTGGGCAGCGTCCACCACCAGCACTGCCCCGTCGCAGGCCGCCAGGCTTCTGGACACCTCATAGTTAAAGTCCACGTGTCCCGGGGTGTCAATCATATTAAAAATATATTCCTCGCCATCCTTGGCCTTGTAGATCAGACGGACCGTCTGAGCCTTGATGGTGATTCCCCGCTCCCGCTCCAGATCCATGTTGTCCAGCACCTGGTCCTGCATCTCCCTGCTGGTAAGCAGTCCCGTCTTCTCGATGATCCGGTCAGCCAGCGTGGATTTTCCGTGGTCTATATGGGCAATAATACAAAAATTTCTAATTCTGCTCTGATCAATTCCAGACAATTTCATTCCTCCTGTTTACCTGAAGCCGCCAGAAACGCTTATTTCACGGCAGCCTCCTACGGTCTGATCACCTGGAATTGTAACATACTCCCTTCTTATTTGTCCAGACGTTTAAAACTACTGGACAAGCTCAGGGAAATCTGTTCTA
This sequence comes from Candidatus Merdiplasma sp., assembly GCA_048203265.1. Lineage (GTDB taxonomy): Bacteria > Bacillota > Clostridia > Lachnospirales > Lachnospiraceae > Merdiplasma. The sequence continues at coordinate 6,409 of DBFBJF010000269.1, read as the reverse complement.
ATAGGAAGTGAAATATGTTTCGGGAAAGGAAAGATGAGTTTATGAAACGATTAACTTCAAAAAAGGCATGGCGGCTGCTTCCTCTGCTCTGTCTGGCATTTCTCCTGACGGTCAGCCCCGTCTTTTCTTCACCGGCCAGCGCCGCCAAAACCCAGACCGCTTCCTCTGGAAAGTGGGTGGTAAAAAAGGGAAAGGTGCGGTACCGCTACGCCAATAAAACTTACGCCAAAAAAGGATTCCGAAAGATCAACCAGCACTGGTATTATTTCGACCAGAACGGATATGTAAAGACAGGCTGGTTCTCTGTGGGCAAGTACCGCTACTATGGCAACAAAAGCAGCACGAAAGGAAAGACGGGCCGCCTCTACACCGGATGGCACACCATCAAGGGAAAAACCTACTACTTTTCCGAAAAATCCGGAAAGGGCGTCCGGGGAAGAATGCTCACCGGATGGCAGACGGTCAATAAAGGCACCTACTATCTAGATAAAAACGGCGTTGTCTGCACCGGCTGGAAAAAGATCGGCGGAAATTACTTCTATTTTAATCCGTCCAAGCAAAAAGGCACCAAAGGAAAAATGGTCACCGGATGGCGCACCATAGGGAAGAAAAAATATTACTTCCGCACCACCGGGAAAAAGGGCGTCAAGGGAGCCCGCTACAAAAGCGAGTGGGTCACCATCAAGGGAAAACAATACTACTTTAACAGCAACGGATCCCTTAATTCCGGCACTATGACGGAGAAGCAGTTCATTGAGACCATCGGCAAGCTGGCCTCCAAGGATATGAAAAAATCCGGCATTCTGGCCTCCGTCACCACGGCCCAGGCCATCCTGGAGAGCGGATACGGCACCTCCTCCCTTGCTATGGAAGCCCACAATCTGTTTGGCATGAAGGCCACCCTGTCGGGAAACACCTGGAAATCCTCCTGGGATGGAAAAACCTTCAAGAAATCCACCAAGGAATACCTGAATAACAAATGGTACACCATCACCGATACCTTCCGCTCCTACAGCAGCTATGCCCAGAGTCTGGCTGACCATTCCGCTTATCTGAGCTATGCCAAGAATGGAAATAAGCTGCGCTACCAGGGCGTGGTGGGAAACAAAAGCTACCGGAAGACCATTAAAATCATAAAAAACGGAGGGTACGCCACTGATCCCCAGTACGTGTCAAAAATCTGCAGTATCATCAAGCGGTACAATCTGACCAGGTTTGACAAGTAAGGGAAACGCTGATGAAAGCGTTTCAGGAGCCCTCCCCGCTCAGTACCTGATTTAAAATATCCGCCAGCGGTTCCATGGCATTCTTCTCCTCCTCCACAGTATTTAACTGGCTTCCTGCCTCAATGAGCAGGGAACGGGGGCGCAGATGAAGATTGTACCGCTGGCCTTTTAAATAGATATTTCTGGTAAATCCGGGATAGCTCTGCTGGGCGGCCAGCTGTAACTGGAAGGAAAAGGCCAGATTTTCCTGAATATAGGGATTGGGCAGATAGGTAACCTCCTGGCCCTGGCTGTCCTTTGACAGTCCGTTCAGGAACATGATCTGCGCCGTGTCTTTTCCGTTCACATCCGTCACAAAGTGGATTCCCTCCACCCCATCCCGGTGCAGGTCAATCACCACCTCAATGGTGGGATACTCCTCTAAAATTTTCTGAATACTCTCCCGGGCGTAGTCGTAAGCCGCGCTCCGGTCCAGGACCCCATCCACCAGATCGTACACTCCGGTATCGTGAATCACCTGGTATCCATATCGCTTCTCCAGAAGCTGGGTCAGATAATCCCCGATCCCTATGATGCTGGTGTTCACATCCCCCTCCACCGAATCCAGGAAGGTCTCCTGGGAGTGGGTATGGTAGATCAGAATCTGGGGGACATCCGGGTTCTTCTCTATGGTTAAATCCGTCTCCAAAAATGACAGCGCATCCAGCTGGCTGGCGTCCGCAGTCGTATCAGGATCCACCGCGAAATAATGGTTCAAAAGATAGTCAAAATCCGCCAGATTCTCCATGGGAATGACGGAAGCCTCCTGGATCTGGCTCTCCGGCTCTGTGGGGGCCGTCTTCTCCGTTTCTGTCCGGGTGGCATCCTCCAGCTCAGTCTGACGTACTGCCTCTGTCTGAGGCGTATATTCCGTCTCCGTCTCCCTCTCAGTCACCGCTGCTGTGTCTATCTCCATCTGGCTCTCCGGCACCGCTTCACCGCTATCCTCCGTCACCGTCCGCTTCCTCCCCTCCGTGATCTCTTCTGTGATCTCTTCCGGAAGGGTCTCCCGCTCCTCCTGCTGCTTCCAGTACTCCTCCCACAGCAGGGGTGCCAGTTCTCTCAGCCAGGCCCCGATCACGCTGCCGCTCTGGGCGTCCAGGGCCGCCTCATAGTCCGGCAGGTAAGCAGAAACGGCAAACTCCTTCATAGCCTGGGCGGTCTGCTCCGAGTGAAGCAATCGTCCAATCCATCCGCTCTCAGCCAGTATCCCGCCGCCACGGTACAAAATATAAAAGCCAGTGATGAGTATCATACACTGGAGCATATTCCGAAACCACTGCTGCCCTCGCCTCATCGCCAATCCCCCTTCAGAAAATATATGAAGGGATCGGCCCAAATATTCCTATTCTTTTTGGCTGAACGCCATATTCAAACCCTCGGAGATGGTAAAACTCAGCCGTTTTATGGTATCATCGATGTCTTTGGGTGTGACAAACATAGTATTGAGCTGGGGGGAAATCAGTTCCTGAATCATCTGATACTTTTCCGCCTTGTCCAGCGTTCCCAGCATCCCGCCCAGCTGCTGCATTCTGGCCGACTGATCCATGGCTTCCACCAGATTCTCCATGGTGTCGTTCACAATGGTGGCGGCGTCCACCACAGTGGGAACGCCGATGGCGATCACCGGGATTCCCAGAAGCTCCCGGTTGATCCCCTGTCTGTGATTTCCCACACCGGACCCCGGATTGATTCCGGTGTCCGTAATCTGAATGGTACGGTTCAGCCTTCTGGTGCTCCTGGCCGCCAGAGCATCAATGGCGATCACCAGCTCCGGCCTGGTCTGGGCCACAATACCCTGAATGATTTCCAGGGTCTCCATTCCCGTCTGGGCCATGACACCGGGCACAATGGCGCTGACCGGATTCTTTCCCGCCTCCAGAAAGGAAACCCGCCCGAACTCCCGGATAATATGGCGGGTAATGTGAAGGTTATTTACCACCTCCGGTCCCAGAGCGTCCGGCGTCACCTCCCGGTTTCCCAGACCAACCACCAGCACCGCCTTCTCCCCCTGTCCCATGAGCTGGCGCAGGTGTCTGGCAATCTCCGCGGAAATTTCTCGGTGGTATCCCTCATCCGGCACGGAAAGGTTGGGGGCCTCCAGGGTAATGTAGGTGCCCACCGGCTTTCCCATGGCCCTGGCCCCGTTCTCCGTCTCAATCTTTACCACTGTGGTATATATCTCCCGCTCCGCGTCCTCCTCTTCCTGGATCTTGACTCCTCTGATTCTGACGTCATCCTCCTCATAGCTCTCCCTGACCTCCAGCGCCAGGTCAGTGCGCACCTGAAAAGTTCCCATCATAGCCTTCCTCCTGAATATCCATCCGGCGGTTTTGAGGCTTCGCCGGCCTTGTATTTCCTGTGGGTATTCACAGCCCCCGTCAATTCTGAAACGGCTGTGAATAGTAACTATTTTTTGCAATAATTTCCGAAATATGTATTGACAATCGGGGGAGTTTGGACTAAGATAACATAGTATGTTTACATTAAACGTCCGTGTCCGATTTTAATGAAACAAACGCGATTATTTCATAAATGTTTGGAGGTGTACGGGTTGGCTAATATTAAGTCTGCAAAGAAGAGAATCCTGGTGACAAAGACCAGAAATGAGCGCAATAAGGCAATCAAATCTGCTGTGAAGACTGCCATGAAGAAGGTGGAGGCTGCTGTGGCCGCTAACGATAAGGAGGCTGCTAACGCTGCTCTGCTGGCTGCTACTTCTGCCATTGACAAGGCTGCTACCAAGGGTGTGTATCACAAGAACAACGCATCCAGAAAAGTATCCCGCCTGACAAAGGCTGTCAACAGCATTGCATAAGAATAGATCATGAAAGAGAAGACCGCTGGTTCCGTCATGCCAGCGGTCTTTTTGTTTCTGAAAACGGCGTTCCGGGAAAAAGACAGTGCTCCTCCGGACCGCCTTTACTTTTCCTGGCCGCTGTATTTCACAATCAGCAGCTCCACTCCCAGACGGTCCCCCAGACGTCCGGTCTTCACCGCCTCCTCAGTGCGGATGCACTCTTCCACCGCCCGGCGCAGATCCTTCTCAGAGAAGTACTCCGCCTGGCGAAGGCAGTTTCTCACCACAAATCCCATGATGCCGGCCCTGGAGGCAATCTCTCCCTGGTCAAAACCCTGGCGGCGCAGATCCTTCACCTGCTTCAGAAGATTAAACTGCCTGGCAATCAGGGCCAAAATCCGCAGTGGCTGTTCCTTCAAAGACAGCAGATCCTCATAAAGATCCAGGGCCCTCTTCTGCTTTTTCTCCGCAATGGCATTGATCATATCAAAAATCTTGTTCTCAGTACGAACGGTACAGATGGCGTCCACATCCTCCGCCGTGATTCCCTCCCTGCCGTATGTGTAGGCAACCAGTTTATCCAGCTCCCGGGCAATATGCTCCATGTCATCCCCAGCCCTCTCCAGAAAAAGCTGCATGGCGGAGCGGGTGATCTTCACCCCCTCCTTCTGCAGGAGTCCCAGCACCCAGTTGGTCAGCACCTTCTCATTCTGTCTGGATAATTCCACCACCCGTCCAAGACTTTTCACCGCCTTATACAGCTTTCCGCGCTTATCCACTTCGCTCTCCACAAACACCATAACGCTCTCCTTCGGCATGGTGGGCAGATACTCCGCCAGTTCCTGGCAGGATCCCTTAAAAAAGCCGGTATCCTCCAGGAGAAGCAGGCGGTGCTCCGCAAAAAATGGCATGGTTTCCGCCTGATCAATGAGGGCCGGAATTGATATCCCCTTCCCCTCATACGTATTCAGGTTGATGGTGTCATCCTCCGACACCAGGGCCTGCTTCAGCTTGTTTTTATAGTAATTGCGCAGATAGGCCTCCTCCCCGTACAGAAGGTAAACCTGCTTAAAATTTCCCGTTTTTAAATCCTGCTCCAGGTTTTTCATCTTCGTCTCCCGTCCCTGTAAAGATCCGCATCCTCTTTTCTGTCAGTCCTGATCAGTCAAACAGATGAAGCTGCTCCATCTCCTCCCTGCTCTCCGTCTGCAAAATAAAGAAGCCGAAGCGGCTGGAACTGTCCACCACCTGATGGCTCCCCGGCTTTCCCTCCAGCACCTTCTCCCGAAGATACTGAGGATACTCCTGCTCTATTTTCTCCAGCAGTCTCAGATCCTGTTCCTTCATGATAAAACGTATAGCAGAGCATCGGTGAAGCTGTTTCTCCGGAATTTCCGGTTTTCTGCCTGCCGCCGTCTCCACTGTCATCTTCAGAAAATCTATACCGGTGGACAGAGGCACCAGGTCGGAGCCGATACAGTCTCCTCCCATGCGGGAACCGATCTCAATAATACGGACCGTCCCGTCCCGATCTACCCGAAACTCACTATGGGACGCTCCCATCTGTATTCCCAGGGCATCCAGGCCTGCGAAAACCACGTTCCGGATCCTCTCCTCCAGCTTAGGGGACAGAGGAGCCGGTTCCAAATGTCCAATCTCAATGTAATGGGGGGATCCCGTTGTATATTTCTTGGTGATGGCCAGACAGGTATGCTTTCCCTGATAGCTGATGGCCTCCAGGCTGTATTCCTCCCCCGGAATATACTCCTCCACGATGGCCCTCTTTTCAAAGGACTGCTGGATGGCCCGGTCAACCGCCGCCCTCAGCTCCTGCCCGTTCTCCACCTTTGTGATCGCTCTGCTTCCGGAGCGGTCGGTGGGCTTTACAATCACCGGGTACACCGGAGGAGTGATCTCCTCCCCTTCTCCCACCGCGATAAAATAGGGCACCGAAAGCCCGGCCCTCTGAAAAGCCTTTCTCATAGCATATTTATTTGTGGAGTTTTCAATGCATGCACGGCTGTTTCCCGGCAATCCCAGATTCTGGGCCAGATACTGGACGGTAATGTTGGCCAGATCCGATCCGATGGTAGCAACCGCCTGTGGCTGGATTTTTCTGCACTCTTCCAGAATTTTTTCTCTCTCCGTGATGCTGATCTCGTAAAAATAGTCCGCGTCCGCGGCCCCTGTGGCCCCCTCCCGCCACGCAAACACATGGGTCTCATATCCCATCTGGCGGGCCTTTCGGATCAGCGGCCTCTGAAAATCATTCGCTCCGATAATGACTATTTTTTTCATGTCTTATGCCTTTCTTTCCCTGTATTCTCCCACATCACTCTAGTAT